>JBDHSS010000365.1:0-3375 GCA_039808205.1 Paracoccaceae bacterium
CCCGACCTCGCGGTGATCGTGCCGGCGGCGCGCGGTGTGGTGGGCGAGCTCGACGCGCTCCTGAAGCCCGATGCCGGCGGCTGGCCGCACGTCATGGACCCGCGCGGCTTCGACGCGCCGGCCTGGGAGGCGCGCAAGCGGGCGGCGTTCGCGGCGGCCGACGTGGCGCTGGCCGCGTCGGGCACGGTGAGCCTCGAGCTTGCGGCGGCGGGGACGCCGATGGTGATCGGCTACGACGCAAGCCCGGTGACGGTGTGGCTGGCGCGGCGGCTGATGCGGGTGGACACCGCGACGCTCGTCAACCTCGTGACCGGCACGCGCGTGGTGCCGGAGTTCCTGTTCGACGCCTGCACGCCCGAGCGGATCCTGCCGGCGGTGGCGGCGCTCCTCGACGATCCCGGTGCTGCGGCGGCGCAGCAGGCGGCCGGGGCGGAGGCGATGCGGCTCCTCGGGCGCGGCGGCGAGCCGCCGGGCCTGCGCGCGGCGCGATCGGTGCTGGCGCACCTCGGCTGATCTCAGCTGGTGCGGCGGCCGGTGATCGTGGCGGCGATCCGGTCGGCCAGGAGCTCGATCGCCCGCGCGTGCGCGGCCAACAGGCCGGGGAAACCCTCGCCCTGCGGCGGCACGCTGATCGCGAAGCGGTCGGCGGCGGTGATCCGGCCGCTCGCGGGCGCAATGATGACGTACTGGCCGGCGAAGTCGAGCCCGCCGGACGGGGCGCCGATCATCCGGTCGACGTCGACCTGCACCCGAAGCCCCGGCGTGTCGTAGCCGGGCCACGGCTCGGTGCCGACGTGGGTCGCGAGCCGCGCCTCGAGCGCTGCGGCCAGGTGCCGGGTCAGCGCCCGCGTCGGGTCGTCGGCCCAGAGCGAGGATTTCTCCAGCGTCACCGTCTCCGGCCCGGTCAGCGCCGCCACCTCGAGCGCGCTCGCATAGGTCGGCAGGCCGATGTCGGCGACCGAGATGCCGTTGACGGGCGACGGCTGCCGCGTCGCCGCCGGCGCCGGCGGCAACAGGTAGTAGGTGCCGCCGCCGCCGCAGCCGGCGAGGGCCGAGGCGGCCGCGACGAGCGCCGCGACGAGCAGGCGCCGGGGCAGGGGCATGGTCATCTCCCGAACAGGATCGAGTTGGGCCGGCGCTCCAGCGCGCTCGCGAGCGAGTTGGCCGACCGCGCCGCGTCGCGCAGCTCCTGCAGGAGCTGCACCGTCTGCCGGTTGATCTCGCCGCCCGGCGTCACCGTGGCGAGAGCGGCGTCCGCCCGGCTCGCCACCTCGTCGAAGCGCGCGATCAGCGCCGGAAGGTCGTCGGCGACCGCCGCCGCCGCCCGGTCGGTCGAGGCCAGCGTCGAGTTGAGCCTCGTCACGGTGCCGCCGGTCCTCGCCTCGTCGAGGATCGCGCGCAGGCTCTCCACCGCCTCGGTGAGCTTCGGCGGCAGCGCGGTTACCCCCTCGCTCGCGAGCAGCGCCTCGGCCGAGCCGAGCGTCGCGTCGAGCGAGGCGACGAGTTCGTCGAGCGGCAGCGCCCGCGCCTTCTCGGAGAGCGCGGTCAGCGAGTCGACGAGCGCGGGCAGGCCGCTCGTCGCGCTCGAGACGTTGGCGCTCGCGGTCTTCGCCTCGGCCACCACCTGGCTCAGGCTCTCGGCGATCCGCGCCTCGACCAGCTCGTCCGACATCTGCCGCACCGACTTCAGCGTCGCGTTGAGATTGTCGACGGCGCCGCCGGTGCGCAGGGCTTCCAGCGAGACCCGCAGCTCCTCGATCGCGGCAGCGAGCCGCGGCGGGATGTCCGCCACCCCGGGGCCCCGCAGGAACCCGTCGGCGGTGGCGAGCACCTGCTGGCCCGAGGCGACCAGCTTGTCGAGCGGCAGGCTGCGCGCCTCCTCCGAGAGCGAGGTCAGCGAGTCGATGAGCTTCGGCAGCCCGTGCGCCGCGACGCCCACCTGGTGCACCGACGCTTGCGCCTCGGTCAGCACCGTCTGCAGGCTGTCGGCGACGCGGGCGGCGGCGAGCTGCTCGGAGAGCTGGCGCGCCGACGCGAGCGTCGCGTTGAGGTTGTCGACGGCGCCGCCCTGCCGCAGATCGGCGACCACGCCGCGCAGGTCGGCGAGCGAGGCCTCGACCGTCGCCGGCAGCGCCGCGACCTTGTCGCTGCGCACGAAGTCGTCGAGACCGTTCACGAGCTGCGTCGCCGCGGCGACGAGCTGGTCGAGCGGCAGGCTCTGCACCTTCGCCGACAAGTCCTCCACCTGCGCCAGCATCTGCGGCACGCCGTCCGCGGCGGTCCCGACGCTTGCGATCGCCGATTTCGTGGTGCCGAGCACGTCGCTGAGGTTCTGCACCAGCTGCGCCTCGGCCGCCTGGTCGACCACGGTCTTGACCGACGCGAGGATTGCCGCCACCTGCGCCGGCGCCTCGCGGATGCCGCTCGAGCTGACCATCTCGCGCAGGTCGGCGATCAAGAGCCCGAGGTTCTCCGGCGCCGAGCGCACCTTGTCGTCGGTGACGAGCTTGTTGAGGTTCGACAGAAGCTCGACCGCGTTCTGCACCACCTGCTCGATCGGCAGGTTGGCGACGCGCGTCATGAAGCCTTCGGCCGAGTCCGCGACGTTGCCGACGCGCGAGGGCGCACTCGGCAGGATCGGGTAGGGCTTGGCGGTGCGATCGAGTCGGGCGTCGGGCGCGTCCGGGATCTCGACGAGCTGGACATAGAGCGTCTGCGCGAGGAGGCCCTGCGCGGCCAGTTGCGCGCGCAGGCCGCGCTTCACCCGGCCCTCGAGGAAGTCGAGCGCCTGCTCGCGGCTCTTCTCCTCGTTGCCGTCCATGCGCTGTCCGAAGCGCTCGGGCACGATGCGGATGGTGACGCGCTGGCGGAACTCGACGGCGCCGCCGCTCTCCTGGACGATCCCCTGCACCGCGATGACCTCGCCGACCGGGATCCCCTCGAACTGCACCGCGGCGCCGGGATCGAGCCCGCGCACCGACTGGTCGAAGTCGACGTTGAGCGTCAGGCTGTTGGCGGCGCTCTCCTCGATCAGGTTCTGCCGGGCGGCGATCTGCGAGGAATAGAGCTGATAGACGTGCCCGGCCGCCACCCGTTCGGTGTCGGGCCCCACGGTGTCGAAGGCGACCCCGCCTTGCAGGAGCGAGATCAGGCTGTCGACGTCGAGCGTCGCGCCGCCGCCGCCGATCCGGACCGAGAAGCCGCTGGTGTTCCAGAAGCGCGTCCCCTCGGTCAGGTGCGCGTCGTTTGGCGCATTGACGAACAGGTCGAGCATGACGTCCCCGGCCTCGGTCAGCTCGATGTCCTCGATCTTGCCGACCTGGATGCGCTTGAAGAGCACCGGCGCGCCGATCGTCATCGAGCCGCCGTCGGGCG
>JBDHSS010000366.1:0-3368 GCA_039808205.1 Paracoccaceae bacterium
GTCAAGGAGATGCCGATCCTCGGCCCGGGCTCCGAGCTCGCGGCGAGGGCGGCGGTCGCGACGCTGATCGCCAAGGGGCCCGAGGCCTACGCCGGCCTGCACGACCGGCTGATGCGCTCGAAGGGCAAGATCGACGACGCGAGCCTCGACCGGGCGCTGGTCGAATCCGGCCTCGACCCGGAGGCGATCCGGGTGGCGATGGCGGACCCGGAGGTCGAGCGGCGCCTCGGCGAGACCCGCGCGCTCGCCGAGAAGCTGGCGATCGCGGGCACCCCGACCTTCGTCCTCGCCGACCAGATGGTGCGCGGCTACGTGCCGCTGGCCACCATGCAGGACCTCGTCGGCTCGGCGCGCACGGTCAACTGACGCGAGGTTTCCGGGGCCGCCTGCCACCTGTGCGGGCGGCCGATTCCACCCTTTCCACCTGCGGGCGGTCCGCCTATACAGGGCGAGCCAAACGAGGGCCGGGCGGGCCGCGCCCCGCTCGATAACAAACAGCTCGACCAGAACAGGGCGATATGAGCAAGCGACCCCAGGAATCCGACATCGAGTTCATCAAGGCCCTGGCCGAGCTCCTGCGCGCCAACGACCTCTCCGAGATCGAGGTCAGCCGCGGGTTCGGCGACGACGACAACCTGACCGTCCGCGTCGCCAGGCAGGCGACCGTGGTCGCCGCGCTTCCCCCCGCCCAGACCTACGCCGCCACCGCCGCGCCGGCCGCGCCCTCCCCGGCCGCCGGCACCGCGGCGCCTGTCGACCCGGCCGAGGACCCGGGCGTCGTGCCCTCGCCGATGGTCGGCACCGCCTACGTCCAGCCCGAGCCAGGCGCCGCCGCCTTCGTCAAGGTCGGCGACCCGGTGGCCGAGGGCCAGACCATCCTCATCATCGAGGCGATGAAGACGATGAACCAGATCGCCGCGCCTCGCGCCGGCCGGGTCAAGCGCATCCTGATCAGCGACGGCCAGCCGGTCGAGTTCGGCGCGCCGCTGATGATCCTCGAATGATCGCGCCGCAGGCCGGGAGCTGACCGCGATGTTCCGCAAGGTCCTGATCGCGAACCGCGGCGAGATCGCGCTCCGCATCCATCGTGCCTGCAAGGAGATGGGCATCGAGACGGTGGCCATCCACTCGACCGCCGACTCCGACGCGATGCACGTGCGCATGGCCGACGAGAGCGTCTGCGTCGGGCCGGCGCCGGCGAGCCAGAGCTATCTCGCAATGCCGAACCTGATCGCCGCCTGCGAGATCACCGGCGCCGAGGCGATCCACCCGGGCTACGGCTTTCTGAGCGAGAACGCGAACTTCGTGCAGATCGTCGAGGATCACGGGCTCACCTTCATCGGGCCCACCGCCGAGACCATCCGGCTCATGGGCGACAAGATCACCGCCAAGGAGACGATGAAGGCGCTGGGCGTGCCGTGCGTGCCAGGCTCGGAGGGCGGCGTGCCGACGCTCGACGACGCGCGCCGGGTCGCGGCCGAGATCGGCTATCCGGTCATCGTCAAGGCGACGGCCGGCGGCGGCGGCCGCGGCATGAAACTCGCGCGGACCGCCGCCGACATCGAGACCGCGTTCCAGACCGCGCGCTCCGAGGCAAAGGCCGCCTTCGGCAACGACGAGGTCTATATCGAGAAGTACCTGACCACGCCGCGGCACATCGAGGTGCAGGTCTTCGGCGACGGCAAGGGCACGGCCGTGCACCTCGGCGAGCGCGACTGCTCGCTGCAGCGGCGGCACCAGAAGGTGATGGAGGAGGCGCCCTCGCCGGTGATCGACGCCGCGACGCGGGCGCGGATCGGCACGATCTGTGCCGACGCGGTGGCCAAGATCGACTATGCCGGCGCCGGCACCATCGAGTTCCTCTACGAGAACGGCGAGTTCTACTTCATCGAGATGAACACCCGCCTGCAGGTCGAGCACCCGGTGACCGAGGCGATCTACGACGTCGACCTGGTGCAGGAGCAGATCCGCGTCGCCGCCGGCCTGCCGATGTCGTTCACCCAAGCTGACCTCGTGCCGAACGGTCACGCCATCGAATGCCGGATCAACGCCGAGAAGCTGCCGGAATTCCGCCCGTCCCCGGGCACGATCTCGACCTACTACGCGCCCGGCGGGCTCGGCGTGCGCATCGACAGCGCGATCTATGACGGCTACACCATCCCGCCCTACTACGACAGCCTGATCGGCAAGCTGATCGTCCATGCCCGCACCCGCGCCCTCGCGCTCGCGCGCCTGCGCCGGGCGCTGTCGGAGCTGGTGGTCGACGGCATCGACACCACGACGCCGCTCTTCAACGCGCTGCTCGAGGAGCCCGACATCCAGAACGGCCGCTACAATATCCACTGGCTCGAGGAGTGGCTGGCGCGCGGGGATACGTGAGACGGATCGGCCCGACGCTGACGTTGCTGATGGATTTGGCGAGTGACAAATCCGACCGCATCCGCCCCTCCGGGGAGCGGATGCGCTGCCACGCATCCGCCGGAGCGGACGCGATCGGATGCCACCGTCCGGGCCTGCGTCAGACCCCTTCGCCTCCGCGCTCACGCGCTCCAGCGAACGGCCCGGCAAACGCATGCGTTTGCTTGTCGGGCCGGGACTCGCGGGGCACAGCCTCGCTTCTGTCGCTGGTGCAAGGGCGGCCGTTCTGGCTCTAACCCGATGCGCGACGACGATCCCGACCTCGAGATCACGCCGACGCTGCTGCTGCAGGCCTATGCGTCGGGCGTGTTCCCGATGGCGGAATCGGCCGACGACGACGACCTCTTCTGGATCGACCCGCAGCGGCGGGGCATCCTGCCGCTCGATGCGCTGCACGTCTCGCACCGGCTGGCGCGCAGCTTCCGCAACGGCAGCTTCGAGATCCGCATCGACGGCGACTTTCCCGCGGTGGTCGCCGCCTGCGCCGACCGGGCGGAGACCTGGATCAACGCGCCGATCCTGCGGCTCTACGGCGAGCTGCACCGCCTCGGCTATGCGCATTCAGTCGAGATCCGCGACGGTGGCCGGCTGGTCGGCGGGCTCTACGGCGTGGCGCTCGGGGCGGCGTTCTTCGGCGAGAGCATGTTCAGCCGCCAGCGCGACGCCTCGAAGTTCGCGCTGATCGCGCTCGTTGCGCGGCTGCGCGCCGGCGGCTTCCGCCTGCTCGACACCCAGTTCGTGACGCCGCACCTCGCCACGCTCGGCGCCATCGAGATCAGCCGCGCCGACTACCACCGCGCGCTCGAGGTGGCGATCAGCCGCCCGGCGCGCTTCCTGGCGCTCCCGGGCTCGGCCAGCCGTCAGGAGTTGCTGCAGCTCGTCACCCAGACGTCGTAACGCGGGTGATCGAGCGCCGACAGCGCCGGCGACGAGGCGAACATCCAGCCCGA
>JBDHSS010000367.1:0-3366 GCA_039808205.1 Paracoccaceae bacterium
GGCTCGATCCCGGCCTTCGCCACCGCGCCGGCGCTGCTCTTCGTCGCCTGCCTGATGATGCGCGAGCTGACCGACATCGACTGGGACGACCTGACCGAGGCCGCGCCGTCGGCGCTGACGGCGATGATCATGCCGTTCACCTACTCGATCGCCAACGGCCTCGCCTTCGGCTTCATCAGCTACGCGCTCATCAAGGCGGTCACGGGGCGCGCGCGGGACGTGCACATGGCAACCTGGCTCGTCGCCGCGCTCTTCGTGATCCGCTTCGCCTTCTTCTCGGAGTAGGGAAGCCCGGCTCCCGCGCCTGCCGGCGCGGGAGCCATCCGTTTCGTCGTGGCACGACGGCGCGCCTTCGACGGATTTGGCGGAGACAAATCCGTCCGCATCCGCGTTGCCGGGGGCGGAGGCGTCACGACGCCTCCGCCCGGGTGGACGCGGACGGATTGGCGCCGTCGGCGACACGCACCCCCCCTTGTCCTCCGCGCATCCTGCGCTCCGGGCAACCGGCCCGGCAAACGCATGCGTTTGCCTGTCGGGCCGGGACTCGCGCGGCCAGAGGCCGCGCTTCGGTCGTTGGTGCCAGAGCCTCAATGCCGATTCGCGCCGCACGCGCTTTCACGCCCGACCACCCGCCCGTTCCGGCTCCGAAGGGGCCGCAAGGCGGCGAGGCCGACAAGAAAATTCATCCTGCCTGCCGCTGCCGCACGACGATGCCGTCCCGCCCGGATCCGCGGTGTCGGGACGGCATTTCGCCGCACTCCTCAATGCAAGTTTCTTGCTGCTGAGATGCAATATCATTCGTTTGTCGTCGTTGCGGCGGCGATGCAGATGCATCGGCCAGCCGCAAAAAGAGCGCCCGGAAACCGATGACCAAGCCCGAATTCATCTCGCCGCTTCAGTGGCAGCAAGTCGACGCCCTCGCCGGCAATGTCACCACCGACCAGGCGATCTGGCTCAGCGGCTACTTCGCCGGGGTCGGCCACAGCCTGCGCCGCAGCGCCGGCGGTGGGGCCGAGGCCGTCACCGTCGCGCGGCCGACGCCGGCGACGCGCACGCTGACCGTGCTCGTCGGCACCGAGACCGGCAACAGCACCGCGCTCTCCCGCACGCTGGTCGAGGCTGCGCGCGCGCGCGGCATCACCGCCGAGGCGATCAACATGGCCGACTACAAGCCGCGGCGGCTGAAGGACGAGCAGGACCTGCTGGTCGTGGTCAGCACCTATGGCGAGGGCGATCCGCCGCAGACCGCCGTCGGCTTCTTCGAGTTCCTCGAGGGCCGCAAGGCGCCGAAGCTGCCGCAGCTGCGCTTTGCCGTGCTCGGCCTCGGCGACTCGACCTACGAGCACTATTGCGAGGCGGGCAAGCGGATCGACCGGCGGCTCGAGGAGCTCGGCGCCGAGCGGCTGACCGACCGCGCCGACCTCGACGTCGACTTCGAGGATGGTGCGGCGGCCTGGATCGAGACCGCGGTGGCGCGGCTCGCGCCGGCCGAGACGGGGGCGGCGCCAGCCTTCGCCTCCGCCGTCGCCGCGACGCCCGTCGATGCGACCGCGGTCTTCGACCGCAAGCATCCGTTCCTCGCCACCGTCATCGAGAACCTGGTGCTGACCGGGCGCGGTTCCAGCAAGGAGACGCGCCACGTCGAGCTGTCGCTCGCGGGCTCGGGGATCACCTACCGCCCGGGCGACACGATCGGGATCGTGCCGCAGAACGACCCGGAGCTGGTCGCGACGCTCCTCGACCGGCTGGCGCTCGCCGCCGCGGCGCCGGTCAGCGTGCGGCAGCGGCAGACGACGCTCGGCGAGGCGCTGGGCCGCGACTACGAGATCACCGCCGCGACCCCGCGCTTCCTCGAGCAGTGGGCGAAGCTGAGCGACGCCGACGCGCTCAAGGCGCTCACCGCCGCCGACGCCGGCGAGGCGCGCATGGCGTACCTGCGCGGGCACCACGTGCTCGACATCGTCGAGCAGTTCCCGGTCGCCGGGCTCGAGCCCGAGGCGCTGCTCGCCGGGCTGCGGCCGCTGCAGCCGCGGCTCTACTCGATCGCCTCGAGCCTGGAGGCGGCGCCGGAGGAGGCGCACCTGACGGTGAGCACCGTGCGCTATGACCTGCACGGGCGGCCGCGCACCGGCGTCGCGTCGGGCTTCCTCGCCGGGCTCGGCGAGGAGGCACAGGTGCCGGTCTACGTGCAGCCGAGCGGGCATTTCCACCTGCCCGCCGACGACACGGCGATCATCATGGTCGGCGCCGGCACCGGTGTCGCGCCGTACCGCGCCTTCATGCAGGAGCGCGAGGCGCGCGGGGCCGCCGGGCACTCGTGGCTGTTCTTCGGCGAGCGCAACTTCCGCAGCGACTTTCTCTATCAGGTCGAGTGGCAGGCGCTGCTCGCGAGCGGCGCGCTCAGCCGGATGGACGTCGCCTTCTCGCGCGACGGCGCGGGGAAGGTCTACGTACAGGACCGCCTGCGCCGGCAGGGCCGCGACGTCTACGCCTGGCTCGAGGAGGGCGCGACGCTCTACGTCTGCGGCGACGCCTCGGCGATGGCGCCCGACGTGCAGGCGGCGCTGACCGACATCGTCGCCGAGCACGGCGGGCTCGGGCGCGAGGCGGCAGGCGAGTTCCTCGCCGGGCTGCAGCGCGACCGGCGCTACCTGCTCGACGTCTACTGAGGCAGCATACAATGAGCACCCTCGAGGAAACCGATCGCAGCCGCGATCTGTCGCAGCCGCTCGACCGGCTCGGGCCCGACGAGACACTGAAGGCCGAGAGCGACTACCTGCGCGGCACGATCAAGGCGAGCCTCGCCGACGAGATCACCGGCGCGGTGGCGGCGACCGACGGCAAGCTGATGAAGTTCTTCGGCATCTACCAGCAGGACGACCGCGACATCCGCGACGAGCGCCGCCGGCAGAAGCTCGAGGCCGCCTTCTCGTTCATGGCGCGGGTCCGCCTGCCGGGCGGCGTCTGCACGCCGGCGCAGTGGCTGAAGCTCGACGCGCTCGCCCGCGACTACGGCGCGGGCTCGCTCCGGCTGACCACGCGGCAGACGTTCCAGTTCCACCGCGTGCTGAAGCAGCACCTGCGCCCGCTCCTGCAGGGCCTGCGCGACGTGCTGCTCGACACCAAGGCCGCCTGCGGCGACGACACCCGCGGCGTGATGTGCACGGTGAACCCGCACCTCTCGACGCTGCACGCCGAGGTCTATGCGCTCGCCAAGGCCGCGAGCGATCACGCGGTGCACCAGACCGGCGCCTACCGCGAGATCTGGTATGACGCCGAGCCCGAGGAGCGGACCGGCAACGAGGAGCCGTTCTACGGCCGCACCTACATGCCGCGGAAGTTCAAGATCGGCTTCGCCATCCCGCC
>JBDHSS010000368.1:0-3341 GCA_039808205.1 Paracoccaceae bacterium
GCGGCGCCAGCGCGCATAGTCGGCCAGCACGTCGGGCGCGCCCACGTCCTGCCCGCGCCCGCGCGCGGTGGCGAGCACCTCGGCGAGCGCGGCCACGACGCGCAGGCCGAGGTTCAGCCCCTGCCCCGCCAGCGGGTGGATGCCGTGCGCGGCGTCGCCGACCAGCGCGAGCCGCGCCGCGGTCCAGCGATCGGCGAGCGCGAGCCCGAGCGGGTAGGAGAAGCGCGCGCCCTCGAGCCGGATGTCGCCGAGGAAGCTGCCGAAGCGCGGGCGGAGCTCGGCGAGATAGCCCGCCGCGTCGAGCCCGGCGATCGCCTCGGCCCGGTCGCGCCGCTCGGTCCAGACGATGGACGAGCGCTCCCCCGGCAGCGGCAGGATGGCGAGCGGCCCGGCCGGCATGAAGAACTGGTGCGCAATGCCGCGGTGCGGCCGCTCGTGGGCGATGGCGCAGACGAGCGAGGTCTGGCGGTAGTCCCAGCCGCGACGCCGGATGCCGGCGCGCGCCGCCACGGCGCTGTCGCGGCCGTCGCAGCCGGCGAGGAGCGCGCCGGTGAGCCGGCTGCCACAGGCGAGCTCGACCACGGCCGCGCCCGGCGTCACCGTCTGTCCGACGACGCGGGCCGCGGGCCGGTGGACGACGCCGTCAGTCGCCTCGAGCGCGCCGAGGAGCGCGCCGCGCAGGAAGCGGTCCTCGATCACGTGGCCCATCGGGCCATCGTCGATCTCCTGGCCGTCGAAGTGCAGCGCCAGCGGCGAGGCGCCCTCCCCCGGCCGTCCGTCGCTGATCGCGATCGCCTCGATCGCCTGCGCCTGCGGCACGAGCCCGGCCCAGAGCCCGAGCGCTGCGAGCATCCGCCGCGAGCTCAGCGCCAGCGCATAGGCGCGGCCGTCGAACGCGGGCTCCGCGTGCACCTCGCGCGGCCGCGCGTCGAAGACGATGCTGGTGAGGCCGCCCTGGGCCAGGGCCAGCGCCAGCAGCGGGCCGTTGAGCCCGCCCCCCACGATCAGCACGTCGCAATCCCGAGTCATGGCGGCGAGTATCGCCTGCCGGTCCGCATTGTCCAGCCGCGACCGGAACACGCGTTACGGAGCCGTCGCGGGACGGCGGGATAGCGCTTGACCGCGCGGCGTCCTGCGCCTACTCGGAACTGCCGGCTCGCCCGGCGGTTGCGGGAGCCGGGGGCATGGAACCCACCGCCTTCGCGATTATGATCGACGGCGCCGAGCGGCTCGAGGACGTGTGGCAGATGCTCGTCGACTTCGCGCTCGCGACCGGCGTGCGGCGGATCGGCTATCATCACCTGCCGCCGGCCGGCGCGCCCGATTCGGGGCTGCTCCGGATCGAGAACCACGGCTTCGGCGAGGAGCTCCTGCAGCAGTACCTGACGGCGCGGGCGAGCGGCCTCGCCGCCTTCGCCACGCTCCTGCAGAACACCGTGCGACCGATCTACCTCGACGAGCTCCACCACCTCGACGCGCTCACGCCGCGCGAGGCCGCGCACTTCGCCGACTACCGCGCCGGCGGCGTCGCCAACGGCCTCGGCATCCAGGTCTTCGGCCCGAACGGACGCAACGGCATCCTCGCGATCGACTTGCGCGCGGAATTGCACCGGCTCGATCCCGTCGCGCTCGAGGGCCTGCGCTGGGCCTGCCAGGTCATGCACCTGCGCTACTGCGAGCTCCTGCAGCCGCTCCTCGGCAAGCTGCCGACGCTCTCCGGCCGCGAGGCGGAAATCCTGAGCTGGGTCGCGCGCGGCAAGAGCAACGCGGCCATTGCCGAGATCCTCGGCATCTCGGCGCACACCGTCGATGCCCACCTGCGGCGGATCTACCTGAAGCTCGGCGTCTACGACCGGATGTCGGCGGCGCTGCGCGGCTTCGGCTTCGGGCTCATCGTCGCCGACGGTTCCCTCACGTAACCACGCTAATGGGACCGGTCGATTGTAGGACGCCCGAGCGATCCCTTATACCGCGTCGGCTAGACAGGGGAACGACAACGGTGTGCAGTCACTGCAATCTGGACGTGCAACTCGTCCGAGCGATCCGGGAAGGCGCCGCCGCGCTGCCCGGGGATCTCGAGCGGCTCCGCAGCTACCTCACGATGATCGAGCGCCTGCTCCACGAGAAGGCCAACGACCTCGAGCCGAGCTGGGACGCGGCCTGCGCCATCGCAGCCGAGATCGAGGCGCTGCACGCGCTCGAGGCGAGCGTCGCGGAGCGCGCGATCGCGGTCTCGGCCGATACCATGGCCGGGATCCGCACCAAGCTCGCCATCTGGCACACGCTGACGGCGGGCTCCGAGGAGGACGACATGTCGACGCCGCGCAACCGCCTGATCCTGTCGATCGAGGCCGACCTGCGGCGGCTGGGCCTGCAGGCGCAGCTCTGAGCAACCGCCTCTACCGCCGGCGCCCGGGCGATGCTAGGGTCCTCGCCGCCGTGGCGGGGGACGGTTTGGACGCATTTCGCGAGACAGTCGAGCGGGCGACGACGACCGACGCGCTGTGGCGGGCGTTCCGCGCCTTCCTGCAGACGACCGCGGCCGAGCGGGCAAGCTACCTGCACCTGCCGCCGCTCGGTGCGCCCGACGCCCGCCAGCCGAAGCTGCACGCCGAAGGCTATCCCGACGGCGACCTCGAGTGGTTCCTCGACAACCGCATCTTCCGCGACAGCCCGATCCTGCGCGAGGCGCAGCAGCGCGGCCAGCCGATCTACTGGGACGACATCGAGTCGCTCCGGACCCTCACCTGGCGCGAACGGCAGTTCATGGCGGGCCTGCGCGAGCTCGTCGGGCCGCATGGCGTCGGCGTGCCGGTCTTCGGCCCAAACGGCCGCGACGGCCAGTTCGGCCTCAGCTTCCGCGACGGCGTCGCCCGGCTCGAGCCGGCGGAGATGCACCGGATCTGCGACGCGGCGCAGGCGCTGCACCTGCGCTACTGCACGCTCTTCGTGCCGCAGCTCGGGCCGCTGCCGGAGCTCTCGGGGCGCGAGGGCGAGATCCTGTCCTGGGTGGCGCAGGGCAAGAGCAACACGGTGATCGGCGAGATCCTCGGCATCTCGCCCAATACCGTCGATGCGCACCTCAGGCGGGTCTACCTCAAGCTCGGCGTCTACGACCGGATCAGCGCCGCGGTGCGCGGCATGGGGATCGGCCTCATCTACTCGCTCGCCTGACCGCCGCGCAGCCGGCCGAGCGCCTCGCGCCGGGCGAAGCCGGCGAGGCCGGCGCCGGGCCCGGCGAGAAACATGCGCACCCGCTCGGGATCGCGCGCCCCGAGCGTGCACAGCCACGCGCCCACCGCCTTCTGGATGAGCCGGTCGCGGTCGGCGACGAGGCCTGC
>JBDHSS010000369.1:0-3334 GCA_039808205.1 Paracoccaceae bacterium
AGGCCGCGGTAGCAGCCGAGGTCCATCAGCCGCTTGATGTTCATCGTCGTCTCGCGCCGCAGGTCGCCCTCGACCGTGAGGTTCGCGTCGATGTACTCGCGGATCTTCAGCACCTCGGCGTCGGTCAGCTCGTTGACCCGGCGGCTCTCCTCGATGCCGAGCGCGTCGACGAGCTCCTTCGCCTTGGTCCGGCCGATGCCGTGGATGTAGGTGAGCGCGATCAGCACTCGCTTGTTCGTCGGAATGTTTACGCCTGCTATGCGCGCCAAGTCCTTGCTCCGTTCCTTCCGGGGCTACCCCGAGATCCCCGTCCACAAATCGCAGCCCGCCGATGCCACCGGCGAGCTTCCCATGCCCATGCCCCTGGGCCCAGCATCCCGCGTCCCCGAGGTGAAATGTAGAGGGAACGACTCTCCTCTCGGAGAGAGCGCGGAGTATATGAATGAACTTGCCGGGGTCAAGGCCGGCAAGCCGCAATCGCCGTGCAAAATCGGGGCCGCGTCACAGGCCGAGCGACGCCTCGATGTCCTTGGCCACCGTCTCGATCTCGCCGAGCCCGTCCACGGTCCGGAGCTTGCCCTTGGCGTGGTAGTAGCCGATGAGCGGTGCTGTCTGGCGGTTGTAGGCGGCCATCCGCACGCGCACCGACGCCTCGTTGTCGTCGGCGCGGCGGACGAACTCGGTCGAGCCGCAGACGTCGCAGACGCCGGGCTTCGCCGTCGGCTTGGCGCTGTCGTGATAGACCTCGCCACACTTGGCGCAGGTGAAGCGGCCGGTTATCCGCGCGACCAGAGCGTCCTCGTCGACGCGCATCTCGACGACGGCGTCGATCTGCTTGCCCTTCTGGTCCAGCAGCGCCTCGAGCGCGTCGGCCTGGGCGAGGGTGCGCGGGAAGCCGTCGAAGATCAGCCCGTGCCGGCCGGCCTCGCCGTCGAGCTGCTCGGCGATGAGGCCGGTGACGATGTCGTCGGTGACGAGATCGCCGCGCGCCATCACCTCGGCCACCTTCTTGCCGAGCTCGGTGCCCGAGGTCTTCGCCGCGCGCAGCATGTCGCCGGTCGACAGCTGCACGAAGCCGCGCTCCTCCACGAGCTTCCGCGCCTGCGTGCCCTTGCCCGCCCCCGGCGGGCCCAGAAGTATGATGTTCATCGTCTTGGTTTGCCCCGTCCCTTGCCGCGCAGCCGTGATTTTTCGATCAGTCCCTCGTATTGGTGCGCGAGCATATGGGACTGAATCTGCGTGATCGTGTCCATGGTTACCGAGACGACGATCAGCAGGGAAGTGCCGCCGAAGTAGAACGGCAGCGAAAGCTTGGCGATCAGCAGCTCGGGCAGCAGGCAGACCGCGGCGAGATAGGCGGAGCCGAGGACCAGGATGCGGGTGACGATGTAGTCGAGCCGGTCGATCGTCTGCTGGCCGGGCCGCACGCCGGGGATGAACCCACCCTGGCGCTTGAGGTTGTCGGCGACATCGTCGGACTTGAAGGCGACGTTGGCGGTGTAGAAATAGGTGAAGAAGACGATGAGCAGGCCGAAGACCAGCATGTGCAGCGGCTGGCCGCGGCCCATGTAGGCGGCGATGTAGTTCATCACCCCCGAGGCGGCACCGGTGCTCGAGCCGGAGAAGGTGGTGACCGTCGCCGGCAGGAGCAAGAGCGACGAGGCGAAGATCGCCGGGATCACGCCGGCCGGGTTCACCTTGATCGGCAGGTTCGAGCTCTCGCCGCCGTAGATCTTCATCCCGACCTGGCGCTTGGGATACTGGATGTGGATCTTCCTGAGCGCGCGCTCCATGAAGACCACGAACGCCACCACCGCCACCGCCATCACCATCACGCCGACGATCACCGTCGGGCTGATGACGCCGGCCCGGCCCTGGGTCAGGAACAGCGCGATCGCGTGCGGCATCTGCGCGACGATGCCGACGAAGATGATGAGGCTGATGCCGTTGCCGATGCCGCGGGCGGTGATCTGCTCGCCGAGCCACATCAGGAACATAGTGCCGCCGACCAGGGTGATGATGACGCCGCCGCGGAAGAACCAGCCGGGATCGGTCGCCATGCCCTCGGCCTCGAGGCCGAGGGCGAGGCCGTAGGCCTGGAAGGTCGCGAGGAACACCGTGCCGTAGCGGGTGTACTGGTTGATCTTCTTGCGCCCGCTCTCGCCTTCCTTCTTCAGCGCCGCGAGGCTCGGCATCAGCGAGGTCAGCAGCTGCACGATGATCGAGGCGGAGATATAGGGCATGATGCCGAGCGAGAAGATCGCCATCCGCCCGACCGCGCCGCCGGTGAACATGTTGAGCATGCCGCCGAGGCCGGCGCTCTGCTGCGAGAAGAACTGCGCGAGCTTCACCGCGTCGACGCCGGGAACCGGGACGTAGGTGCCGATGCGGTAGACGACGAGCAGGCCGAGGGCGAAGAAGATGCGGCTTTGCAGCTCCTTCGCCTTGCCGAAGGTCCCCCAGCTGAGGTTGGCCGCCATCTGTTCGGCTGCGGATGCCATCTGGCCCTCCAGGAACGGGCACCGCCGCGCCCTTCGGGGTGCGGCGGCGGAAAAATCATGCCTGACTTAAGCCCGCGCGGGCACGGCCACAAGCCGAATTCACGCGCGCCCGGACCGGCGCGCGGCCAGGCCGCGGCCGGGTCAGTCGGCCGCGGCCTCGGGTGCCGCCGGCGCGGTCACGGTGAGCTTGCCCCCGGCCCTCTCGACCGCCTCGACCGCCGATTTGGACGCGCCGGTGACGCTCAGCGTGAGCGCCGCGGTCAGCTCGCCCTTGCCGAGCACGCGGATGCCGTCGAGCCGGCGACGGACGATGCCGGTGGAGACCAGCGTCGCCTCGGTGATCTCGGCGGAGGCGTCGAGCTTGCCGGCGTCGACGAACTTCTGCAGCAGCCCGAGGTTGATGACCGCGAACGCCTTGCGGTTCGGCTTGTTGAAGCCGCGCTTCGGCAGCCGCTGGTAGAGCGGCATCTGGCCGCCCTCGTAGGCGTTGATCGCCACGCCCGAGCGCGACTTCTGCCCCTTGATGCCGCGGCCGGCCGTCTTGCCCTTGCCCGAGCCGGGCCCGCGCGCGACGCGCTTCGCCTTCCGGGCGGCGCCGGGATTGTCCCGGAGTTCGTTCAGCTTCATTGTCGCTTCTCCTCTGGCCGGAATTGCCCGCCAGCGACGGAATGGGCAAACGCGGCACTGTGACGATTCTGCGGCCCGGCGGGCCACCGGCGGCGTTTACAGCCGCGCTGCGGGTCTGGCAACCCATTGGACGGCCGTCCGCCGAGCGTCGCGGGCCCCGCTCGGCGCCTCCAGGCGGGGCTCAGGCCGCCTGCTCGGTCTTGGTC
>JBDHSS010000370.1:0-3282 GCA_039808205.1 Paracoccaceae bacterium
GTCGGCGTCGTTGGCGAGGATGACCGGCAGTCCGAGCGCCGCCTCCAGCCGCGCGCGCACCGGGATGCCGGAGATGCCGGCGCTGTTGGCGACGACCCCGTGCCCGGTCTCGGGGTCGATGACGCCGGGGATCGCCGCGGCCAGCGCCGCGGGCGGCTCGGGACAGGCGGCCACCGCCGCGGCCAGGACGGCGGTGAAGGCCGCGAGGTCGCGCGCCGGCGTCGGCACCCGCTCGAGCACCGCGATGTCGTCGAGCGCCCGGGCCCGCGCGCCCTTCATCGCCGTGCCGCCGATGTCGAAGGCGAGGATCACGGGAGCGGGCTCGCGCTGCCGGCGCGGATGTTTGGCACCCCCGAGCGAAGCGAGGCCCTGCCCCGCGAGCCCCGGCCTGACAAGCGAACGCATGCGTTCGCCGGACCGTTCGCTGGAGCGCGGGAAGCGCGGAAACGAAGGGGTGCGGTGCGCCGCCGACGGTGCGAATCCGGCCGTGTCCGCCGCGGCGGATGCGCTTGTCGCATCCGCCCCCCGCAGGAACGGATGCGGATGGATTCGTCACTCGCCAAATCCGTCAAGAGCGTGAGCGCCGTGCCTGCCAACCACTGTCTCAAGTCCGCCTCACTCCACCGCCGTCCCGAACGGATCCGCCACGATCGGCCAGATGTCGCGCCGCGCCTTGCGGTACGGCGTACGCGTCGGGTCGTTGGGATAGGGCCGCCCCGCCGAGCAGTAGATCACCTCCGAAGCGATCGGCGCAAACGCGGCGTGGAAGTGGTTGGTCGACTTGATGACGAGGATCCGCTGCGCCCGCGGGTCGATGCCCATCGCCTCGAAGAGCGACGGGTCGTAGCTCTGGGCACGGACGGTGTTGAGGATGACCTCGATCCCGCTGCCGGCGAGGCGCACTCGCGCCGCGTCGCCGAACGGCACCACGCTCTCGCCGAAGCGCATCTCGGCCCCGCGCACCACGCGCAGCACCTCGACGGTCGCGTCGACCGGCTCGCCGGTGAACGGCGCCGACTTGGCGCCGAAGCGCAGCGGGATCGTCGCGCCCTCGCCGGCGGCGCCGCAGAGCTGCACCGCGACCGGATCCCAGATCGTGCCGACGGCGACACCCTCGGCACCCTGAGCGATCAGCTCGCCGAGGAGGACGGTAGCGTCGCCCGCGGTGCCGCCGCCGGGATTGTCCCAGGCGTCGGCGATGACGACGGGCCCGGCGGGCGACGCCATCGCGCGGGCCACCGCCTCGACCTCCTCCACCATCGGCATCACGTGCCGGCCGCGGTTGGCGAAGAGCTCGCGCCCCAGCCGCTCGGCCAGCGCCGCGCCGTGCTCGGGCGCGGCATCGGTGACGGCGATGGTCCTGGTGCCCATCTCCGGCACGTCGCCGGCCATGAAGCCGTGGATTGCCGAGAGCGACAGCACTTGGCGGTCATCGCGCTCGATCGCCAGCATCCGGTCGACGAAGCCGCGCATCGGCTGGCGCGAGGTCGGGAACACGTCGATCATCCGGCAGTCGAAGACCGACATCACCGGCCGGACCCGCCCCTCCAGCGTGTCGACCGCGATCCGCCACAGATCCTCGGCGCGCTCGACGAAATCGGTGTGCGGGAATTCCTTGAAGACGGTGAAGAAGTCCGCCGCCGCCACCCGCTTTGCGGTGAGGTGGCTGTGCGGGTCGAGCTCGGCGCAGAGCAGCACGTCGGGCCCGATCAGCCCTCGCACGCGCGCGAGGAGATCGCCCTCGGGGTCGTCGTAGCCCGCGGCGACCATCGCGCCGTGCAGCCCGAGCACCACCGCGCCGACCGGCAGCGCCGCCGCGAGCTGGTCGAGGATCTCGTCGCGCAGCGACTCGTAGGTGGCGCGGTTGACGAGGCCCGCGGGATCGGACCACGCGGCGGTCCCCTCGATGAGCGTCCAGCCCTTCTCTCGGCAGACCCGGCGGCCGACGGTGATCGGCGCGGTGCAGAGCGTCGGCGTCTCCGGGTGCTGGCCAGGCGGGGCGTAGAGCGAGGCCTCGAAGCTCCGGCGGTCGACGAAGATCGGCGAGAAGGTGTTGGTCTCGGTCGCAAGCGCCGCGGTGAAGACCCGCATCGGCTCAAGCCTCGGCGTGCGGCCGGGAGCCGGCGGGGCCCGCGACGGCCGAGGCGAGAGAGGAACCGCGCATGATGAAAATCTTTTCGGCCGGAGGGGATTTTTCGGTGGAATGATCCGGTACCCTGTGGCGATATGTCAACGACAAAGAAATTCATTTTCGCGCCCGACCACGGACTCCGAGCGGCATGGACATCTTCACCGCGCTGACCGACGAGGACGACAAGCTCACCCTGCTCGAGAAGCGGGTCGCGCGGATCGTTCTGGAGGATGCGGAGTTCGCGCTCAACGCCTCGATCGTCGAGCTCGCCGAGCGCGCCGAGGTGTCGCCGCCCACCGTCACCCGCTTCTGCCGCCGCCTCGGCTTCCAGGGCTATCCCGACTTCAAGCTGCGGCTGGCGCGCAGCGCCTTCGTCGGCCTGCGCTACCTGAAGCCCGAGGCCGTCGAGAGCGCGACGCCCGCATCGGTCGCCGAGGATATCGTCGCCAAGGCGCAAAACGCGCTCTTCCAGATGCACCAGGCGATCGACCTCGCCGCCATCGAGCGGGCGGCGCGGCGCTTGCGGGCGGCAGAGATGATCTATGCCTTCGGCTCGGGCGGCAACTCGTCGATGATCGCCCACGAGCTCGCCAACCGGTTGTTCCGGCTCGGCGCCCGGATCTCAGCCTCCTCCGACCACGGCATGAACCTGATGCTCGCTGCCGCGACCGTGCCCGGCGACGTGGTTTTCGGCTCCTCGTTCACCGGCCGTAACGCCGAGCTTGTGCGCTGCTTCCGCGTGCTCGCCGAGCGCGGGATCCCGACGATCGCGCTCACGCAGAGCGGCTCGCCGGTGGCAGAGGCCGCGGATCTCGTCATCGCCGTCGACCTGCCGGAAGGGGTGAACATCTTCCGGCCGACCTCCACCCGCTACGCCTGCCTCGCGGTGATCGACGTCATCGCCACGCTGGTCGCCTATGTCGACCGGCCGCGCTCGACGCGGCTCTTGCGCGGCATCAAGGAAGAGCTGGTCCACCACCGCGACGAGGACAACCGCCAGATGCTCGGGGACTGAGATGACCGACCGCCAGCCCGGCCTCGCCATCGTGACCGGCGCCGCCGGCGACATCGGCCAGGCCATCGCCCGCCGGCTCGCCGCGACCCACGCCGGCGTCGTCCTGGTCGACGTCGACGCGGCGGCGGCGGCGGCC
>JBDHSS010000371.1:0-3278 GCA_039808205.1 Paracoccaceae bacterium
GCCGCTGCCGTCGCCGGAGCCCGAGCCGTCGGAGGCCGACGA
Source organism: Paracoccaceae bacterium (assembly GCA_039808205.1). Classification (GTDB taxonomy): domain Bacteria; phylum Pseudomonadota; class Alphaproteobacteria; order Rhodobacterales; family Rhodobacteraceae; genus Amaricoccus. The sequence goes on from JBDHSS010000371.1 coordinate 43, forward strand.
GAAGCCGCCGAGCCGCTCGGCGATCACCTCGAGCGCCGGGCGCGGGCCGCGCGGCACGGTCTCGAGCGCCGCCCGCATCGCCACGAGGTGCGCGGGCGTCGTGCCGCAGCAGCCGCCGATGATCCTGGCGCCGCAGTCGCGCGCCAGCACCGCGTAGTCCGCCATCAGCTCCGGCGTGCCGTCGTAGTGGATGTGGCCGTGCACGAACTTCGGGATGCCGGCGTTGCCCTTGGCGATGACCGGCAGCGTCGGGTGCGCGGCCGCGAAGCCGAGCACGGTACGCAGGAGGTCGGAGGCGCCGACGCCACAGTTGGCGCCGAAGGCGAGCGGCGGATGCGCAAGCTCGCCGACGAGCGCCACCATGTCCGCCGCGGTCACGCCCATCATCGTGCGGCCCGCGGTGTCGAAGCTCATCGTGCCGCACCAGGGCGCGCCGGTGCGGGCAATGCCGATCGCGGCGGCACGGAACTCGTCGGGCGCCGAGATCGTCTCGACCCAGAGCACGTCGGCGCCACCTTCGAGCAGGCCGCGCGCCTGCGCCTCGAACATGTCGGCCGCCGCCTCGACGGTCAGCTCGCCGAGAGGTGCCATGATCTCGCCGGTCGGCCCCATCGAGCCCGCCACCACCACCGGGCGGCCGGCAGCGTCCGCGGCCGCACGGCCGATCGCCGCCGCGGTGCGGTTCAGCTCGTGCACGCGGCCCTCGGCCTCGTGCAGCTTCAGCCGGCTCGCATTGCCGCCGAAGCTGTTGGTGAGGAAGAGATCGCTGCCGGCGCCGATCGCGCCGTCGTAGAGCGCGCGCACCTTGTCGGGCGCGCTCTCGTTCCAGAGCTCGGGCGCCTCGCCCGCCTCGAGCCCCATGGCGAAAAGGTTGGTGCCGGTCGCGCCATCGGCAAGCAGCCAGTCCCGTTCCGCGAGCAGCGCCTGAAGCGACGTCGCCATGGCTCAGGCCTCCTGCAGCGCGGTCTGGGCGATGGCGCGGATCCGCCCCACCATGGCGCGCAGGCCATTCGAGCGCTGCGATGACAGATGCTGGTCGAGCCCGAGCCGACCAAGCTCGGCCGGCGCATCGACCGCGAGCACCGCCTCGGGCCCGAGCCCCGCGTAGAGCGCGTGCAGCACCGCGATCAGCCCGCGCACGATCAGCGCATCCGAATCGCCCTCGAAGTCGAAGCGCGCGGCGCGGCCGCAGCCCTCGAGCCGCGGCACGATCCACACTTGGCTCGCGCACCCCTCGACCTTGGTCGCCGGCACGTGCAGCGCCGGATCGAGCGGCGGCATCGTGCGGCCGAGCTCGATCACGTAGCGGTAGCGGTCCTCCCACTCGTCGAGGAAGGCGAAGTCGGCGGCGATCTCCTCGAAGCGCGGCGTGGCCATGGTCGGGTTCCTGTTCCGTTGCCTCCGATGTAGGCGCTCCGGCACCGGCGGTCCAGTACCGGCGCGGACGCTCGCGTTTTGCCCTTCCCAACCGCGGGCCGAGGCACTATCCGAGGGGGCATGAACGGCGGCGTGCGCATGCGTAACGGCTTGTTGTTGCTGGCGGCCGCGGCGCTCGTCGCCGGCTGCGGCGGCGGAGTCCCCGGCTTTCTCGGCCGCGAGGGCAATGCGGCGGACACCTACAATCCGCGCGGCGAGCCGGCGCCCGAGGCGGCGCTCGTGCCGTTCCGCACCGCTGTCGCCGAGCGCGGCCTCTACGGGGTCATCGTGCGCGTCACCGGCGAGGCGCCGGGCTGGAACTACTGGGGGGCGCAGCTGCGACCGGTCGGCAAGGGCACGCCGGAGGCCGGCGTTCTCGCCTTCGACTTCGTCGCCTACCCGCCGCCCGAGCCCGCGACGATGCAGGGAGCGCCGCAGACGCGCATCCTGACCGCGGCGGTCTTCATCCCGAACGTCACCGCGCGCAAGGTGAAGTCGGTGCGGCTCACCGGCGCCGGTTCGGCCCAGACGCTCGCCATGCCGACGATCCCCGCCCCCGAGCTCGCGCCCGCGCCCGCGCTCTGAGCGCGCCGGATCATCGAGACGCCAGGCCCTTGCTGGAGTAGACTGCGCCGATCGCGACTCTTCGGGCGCGCCTGCCGCGCGCAAGGGAGGGACGGATGCAGGATGCTCGCGAAGCGGACGGCTACGTGCTGGCGCGCACCGAGGCCGAGTACCAGCGCCTGCGGCTGCAAGCGAAGGCGTGGGAGGCAGGCACCCGCGCGCTCCTCACTGACGCCGGCGCGGCGCCCGGCTGGCGCTGCCTCGACGTCGGCTGCGGTCCGGGCGAGGCGATGCGGCTCATCGGCCAGCTGACGCGCCCCGGCGGCCACGTCACCGGCGTCGACATCGACGCGGCCCTCGGCGCCCACATGCTGGCCGAGCTCCACCGCAGCGAGGGGCCGGACTTCGCTTTCATCGCCGGCGACGCGACGCGGCTCGACACCGTGCCGGGGGCGCCGTTCGATCTCGTCTTCGCCCGGCTCCTCCTCGTGCATCTGACGGACCCGGTGACGATGGTGCGCCGGCTCGGCGCGCTGGTGCGGCCGGGCGGCCGGCTGGTGCTGATGGACTACGACCTCAGCCGGCTCGCGGCGCGGCCCGAGCATCCCGCGCTCGACCGCGCCTTCGCGATCATCGCCGGCGCCTTCGGCAGCAGCGGCAAGCACGCCGACGCGGGGCTCCGGCTAGGCACCTGGCTCGTCGAGGCGGGCCTGCCGCCGGTGCGCGGCACCCGGGCCGACGCGCTCTATGGCCCGATCGCGCGGCTCGGGCCGATGGTCCGCGCCGTCCTCGCGAGCCTCGCCCCGGCGCTGCCGGCGCTCGGGCTCGCCACCGCCGAGGAGATTACGGCGCTGCAGGTCGAGATCACCACGCTCGAGGCCTCCGACCGGCACATGGGGCTCGGGCCGCTGATGATCGGGGCGTGGACGGTCATTCCCTGAAGCTCCGCCCAGGGGCGGAGCGTCAGGCGCCGACCGAAAGGCCGAGCGTCACGCTCCGACCGCCAGCCGGCGCTTCGCCTCGCTGCTCGCGGGATCGCGCAGCACGTAGCCGCGGCCCCAGACTGTCTCGATGTAGTTCTCGCCCCCGGTGGCTTCGGACAGCTTCTTGCGGAGCTTGCAGATGAACACGTCGATGATCTTCAGCTCCGGCTCGTCCATGCCGCCGTAAAGATGGTTGAGGAACATCTCCTTCGTGAGCGTCGTGCCCTTCCGAAGCGAGAGCAGCTCCAGCATCTGGTATTCCTTGCCGGTCAG
>JBDHSS010000372.1:0-3277 GCA_039808205.1 Paracoccaceae bacterium
CAGACCGCGGCCAACTCGTTCAAGCCCGCGATCCTCGACAACGGCGTCCGCATCATGATCCCGCCCTTCGTCGGCGAGGGCGAGGCGGTGATCGTCTCGACCGAGACGATGGAGTACGTCGAGCGCGCCTGAGCCTGGCGCCCGGCCCTCACCTTCGGCCGCCGACCTCGTCGAGGTGCGCGAGGAGGTCGGCCGGATCGTCGTAGACCCGGATCGCGCCGCCCTGGCGCAGCTCCTCCGCGCCATAGCCGCCGCTCAGGAGCCCGACCCCGAGCGCCCGCGCCCGCGTCGCCGCCAGCATGTCCCAGACCGCGTCGCCCACCACCACCGCCGCCTCGATCGGCGCCTGAAGCCGCGCCGCGGCGGCGACGAAGAGGTCCGGGTCGGGCTTGCCGTGGCGCACGTCCTCGCGCGTCACCACGACGGCGCTCGCCGGATCGACGCCGAGCGCGGCCAGGTTCACCGCCGCCGTCTGCATCCGACTGCTGGTGGCGATCGCCCACGGGATCTCCGCCGCGCTTAGCCCGTCGAGAAGCGCCCGCGCCCCGGGCAGCGGCCGCACCGCGTCGGCGAAGCCGCGATAGGCGGCGGCATGGCGCGTCCGGATCCGCTCGGCCCGCTCGGGCGTGATCGCCGCCCCCGTCTCGCGCAGCAGCTGGTTGACGAACAGCCCGCCGCTCATGCCGATGCGCCGGTGGATGCGCCAGACCGCGAGCTCGATGCCCTCGGCGTCGAGCGCGGCCTTCCACGCCAGCACGTGCTGATAGACGCTGTCGACCAGCGTGCCGTCGAGATCGAACACGAACACCGTCTGCATGCGCCTGGCCTCCGAGCGGGCGTCCCGGACGGCAGCCTAGCCGGCGCGTCCGCCGCCGCAACCCCGCGCGAGCCGTCTCAGGCGGCGGCGCGCTCCGGCGCGATCTCGGCCAGCGCGCGCTCGACGAGCTCGGGCCCCGCGCCCGGCCGGTGCGCGTTCTCCGACAGGAGCCGCCGCCACGCCCGTGCGCCGGGCCGGCCCTGGAATGCCCCGAGCATGTGCCGCACGATGGCGTGGAGCCCGGTGCCGCGCCGCCGCTCGGCCTCGATGTAGGGCAGCATGGCACCGACCGCCGCCTCCGGCGCGACGTCCTCGGCCACGGCGCCGAACACGCGCCGGTCGGCCGCCCCGAGCATCGCCGGCGCGTGATAGGCGGCCCGCCCGATCATCACCCCGTCGAGCCCGGCATCGAGGAACGCCTGCGCCTGCCCGAGATCGGCGATGCCGCCGTTGACGACGAGGGCGAGCTCCGGAAACGCCCGCTTCATCCGCAGCACCAGGGCGTGGTCGAGCGGCGGGATCTCGCGGTTCTCCTTCGGGCTGAGGCCCTTGAGCCACGCCTTGCGCGCGTGCACGGTGATGCGTGGCACGCCGACCGCGGCCATCCGTCCGAGGAAGTCCGGCAGCACCGCCTCGGGATCCTGATCGTCGACCCCGATCCGGCACTTCACGGTGACCGGCACCGGGCCCGCCGCATCGATCATCTCTGCGACGCAGTCCGCCACCAGCTCGGGCGTGCGCATCAGCGCGGCGCCGAAGCAGGCCGACTGCACCCGGTCCGAGGGACAGCCGACGTTGAGGTCGATCTCGTCGAACCCGGCCTCGCGCCCGATCCGCGCCGCCTCGGCCAGCGCCGCCGGCTCCGCCCCGCCGAGCTGCAGCGCCAGCGGCCGCTCCTCGGGATGAAACCCGAGCAACCGCGCCCGTTCCCCCCGCACCACCGCCGCTGCCGTCACCATCTCGGTGTAGAGCAGCGTCCGTCGCGTGAAGCGGCGATGGAAGAAGCGGCAGTGCCGATCGGTCCAGTCCATCATCGGGGCGACCGATAGCCTATGTGATTGGGTTTCTTTCATCTTTCTTGTATCTTCAATCCGTTGGCACAGGTTGTGTCCACGCCAGAGTTACGCCTTGATAGCCCCCAATATTCCCTGTTTCGACGACTCACTGCACACATAGCGCACACGAAAATGGCCTCGATCACCAAGCTTCTCTCCGGTGCTTACCGGTCCAAGTCAGACGGAAGGGCCGCTACGCGAGCGAGACGTTCCTGCGCCGTGACGACGCCCAGAAATGGGCGCGCCAAGCCGAGACCCTGGTCGATCAGGGCTTCCGCCCAACCGATCGTCCGTGGCCCGCCTGCACACCTTCCGTGACCTGGTTGACCTTCATATAGCCGATATGTGCGCCGTAGGGAAACCACCCCGACGCAGCAAGGCAGCGACACTCGCAACCCTCAAGCGCGACCTCAGGCCCGCTGCGGCACCGCCCGCAATCATCGCACCACCTGCGGCAAGGCTGGTTCCGAGGGCCGCGCCAGCCCCAAGCTGCGGGCCACCCGATACGAGGCCGGAGGCGATGCCGGGGGCGAAGATGCCGAGCCCAAGAAGCGAGAGCGCCGCCAGCACGATCGCCATGGCATCATCGATCGTGGGCGTCGCCCCTCCGAACCCCGAGGTGAACTGCGAGAAGAGCGTCGAGCCAATGCTGATGATGACGGCGAGCACCAGCACCTTGATGCCCGACGAGCGTCACGAAGAGCTGCACGGCGAGGATGAAGAAGGCCAGAAGCACCAGCACCCAAGCGAACATCAGGCAGGCGATCTGGATGAAGTTCTCGAAGAAGGCGACAAAGCCCATGATGTCCGAGATGGTTTCAAGCAGCGGGCGCCCAGCATCGAGACCGGTCTGGGCAACGCGGCCCGGGCGCAGGAGATCGGCGGCAGAGAAGCCGGAGCCGGATGCGAGAAGGCCAAGGCCCGAGCAGCTCTCGAACACGATCCGCGCGAGCATATTCCAGCTGGAGATCAGGTAGGCGAAGATGCCGACGAAGATCGTCTTCTTCACAAGGGGGGCGATGATGTCGTCATCTGCGCCCCAGGTCCAGAACAGGGCGGCCAGCGTCACGTCGATCACGATGAGCGTGGTGGCGATGAAGGCCACCTCGCCCCCCAGGAGGCCGAAGCCGCTGTCGATGTGGCTGGTGAAGATGCCGAGGAAGTTGTTGATGACGCCGGTGCCGCCCATGGTTCGCTGCCCTTCATTCCCTTGGGGTGCGGCCGGCGTCGGCGGCCGGCCGAGGAAGCGGTCGCGCGACTGCATGGGTCTCAGAATGGCTCCATCACTACGAAATCCGGCACTTGGATGGAACTTGGCATGGAGCTAGTCTAGGTCACCGACTCATAAACCGCATCCAGATTCTGACGGCGGCTAGCTTTACAAGCGCGAGGTAGTTGGCGTCGT
>JBDHSS010000373.1:0-3269 GCA_039808205.1 Paracoccaceae bacterium
GCCTCGGCCTGCTGCTCGGCGACCTGCGCCTGCCGGCGATCACCCACATCTGGCCCCGCTTCGCCGAGCGCGCCGACCGGGAGGGCTGGCCCGCCGCCCGCTTCCTCGCCACCCTCGCCGAGCACGAGCTCGCCGAGCGCGACCCGCCGGCGCATCGCCCGCCACCTCGCCGAGGCGCGCCTGCCGCCCGGCAAGACCCTCGACGCCTTCGACTTCGACCCTGTCCCCATGCTCTCGAAGGCCCAGGTCATGCCGCTCGTCGCCGGCGACAGCTGGCTCGAGAAGGGCGACAACCTGCTCGTTTTCGGACCGCCCGGCGCCGGCAAGTCGCACCTCGCCGCCACCATCGGCCTCGGCCTTATCGAGAACGGCTGGCGCGTGCTCTTCACCCGCACTACCGACCTCGTCCAGCGCCTGCAGGTCGCCCGCCGCGAGCTCGCCCTCGAGGCCGCCATCGCCAGGCTCGACAAGTATCACCTCCTGATCCTCGACGACCTCGCCTACGTCACCAAGGACCAGATCAGCGCCCGCTGCGAGCGCCGCTCCACCCTGATCACCGCCAACCAGCCCTTCGGCGAGTGGAACCGCATCTTCCCTGACCCCGCCATGACCCTCGCCGCCGTCGACCGCCTCGTCCACCACGCCACCATCCTCGAGCTCAACGTGAGCTACCGCCGCCGCACCGCCGTCGAACGCCGCAAGGCGCCGGGCCGACCGCCCACCCGCGCGACAATCAACACCGCTGCTGATTGACGCTCCGCGACAATCAAGCTGCGAAAACCCTTGCTCCCGGCCCACCTCGCCGCGATGCTGACCACCGCCGCGACTCATCCAGATCGTCGCGCTCAGATCACCCTGATTGTCGCGCTACACGCATCCTCGACCGGTCATAGCCGCCAGCACCAGCGCCTGCAGGTGCCTGTGCTGGCGGCTTCGCTCTGTCGGCACCGGTTCGCAACCGATCAGGCCATACGGGTGCGACGCAAGCTCAACCGCATCCACGGCCTGCTGGCCGCCCGGCGAGACTATTCGGCGTGCGGAACGTGACGCTGCTCGTGCCAGAAATCTCTGGGGCCGAAAGGCGTAGCGTCGGTTCCCGCGTTGCGAGCCGACGGGGCAGGGCAGCGGCAGTCTCGCCCGCGTCGGCGGCGGAAGCACCGGCCTCCGACTCCGGTTCGCCGGTGAAGGCGAGAGCCAGGAGAACGCCGAGCGCGCGCTCCACGGGCTGATCGACGACTCCCTCGATCCGAAAGCGCCTCCCTGCCAGAACCTCCGCGAGCGCGCGCCCCATGCGTTCGAGGTTCGCGGCCACGGCGGCGCGATCATCCAGATCGACACTGCTATCGGTATCGATGCGATGCGTGACGTCCGTGTCCGGCTCGTAGACCTCGATGCGCTGCGGCCGCTCTCTCGCTCCTAGCGTGAGACTGACCCGGACCGGGTCTCGTTCAGGAGCGAGCAACCCCGGATGACAGGGAAGCCGTGCCGCTTGTCGAACTCCACTGTCAACCCGAGATCGATCTGATCGAGGAAGCCTTTGATGAGATGCAGGTTAGCCTGGGTGTAGTGCCGATTGATCACCGAGTCGTGCTCATGGCCGAGAATGGACTGGCGGACGTGGTTCGGTGCGCCGAGGGCGAGCAGCTCCGTCGCGACCGTCATCCGGCCGGCATAGAAATCCTCTTGCGCATCCCGAATTCCGAGGTGCTCGAAGATGAGACGACGGCGCTTTCCGAACGGATCCGAGGTCGTGCCGTCGGCCTCGCTGCAGGGTAGCTCGGGGACAGCAGGTCGCCCGGCAGCGCCAGTTGCTCCCGCCACCATTCGGCGAAACCGAGGCGAAGCAGGATTGCCGGCACCGGGACGACCCGCTCGCTCGCCGTGTTCTTCTTCCTTTCGTCCGGACGGATCTCGAACACGAAGCAGAGGATGCCGTCCCCCGCACCTGGACAGAGTCCTTGCGGAGCGCAGCGGGCTCTTCGGGCCGCGGTCCCACGGTAAGCTGGATGAGCGGCAGCCAGTAGAGCCCGTCCCGGATGATCATCCTTCCCGGGCGCCAGCGCCGCGCCGGGCTGAAGCATCCGGTGTAGATCGGCGAGGTCACGAGGCTGCTGATCCGCTCGAGGCTCCAGATCGTCCGGTTCTTCGACTCGGTCACCCGCAGGGCAAGGGGGTCGCGGGAGCGATTGTCGGCAGCCGCGGCACGACGACGGAACTCGGGCAACACCGAGACGAAGTCGGGCCCATCCCATTTCAGATCATACTTGGCGTTGCGGGCGATCGCAGCGACGCGCGCGTGATGATGCTCGACAGCCTCGTCCGTCAGGCGCTTCTTCAGGCGCTTCGCGAGTTCAGCACGCTTGCTGCGCAAATCGACACCTGCGCGCGCGCTCACTTCTTCGATGATCTTGCGATCGAACTCGTCCGTCTCGGCGATCGCGGCATGCTTGTCGGGCTCGATGCCGACCTTGCTATACTTGTTGCGGCCGTGATTCTTGCCGTGAGTCCGGGCAAGACGACGAAGCCGATCAGGAAGCTGAGCAGGTTCTCGCGTTCCATGAACAGTTCGAGCGGCATGTCCCCGCGAAACGCGAGCATGCACTTGCCCGTACCCTCGATCTTTCGCGCCATATCGTCCGAGACCGCGGCGCGATGCGCCGCGACAATCGCCGCGCTCAGCATCACCGGGGCGGAAATCGCGGCGACCGGTCGCTCGGCAAAATGCCGGGCGCGTATGTCGCGCGTCGCCTGGTCGAGAGTCATGCCGTCCTCGTAGGCGAGCTCGGCAAGCTTGCAGTCGAGCAGCGTTCCGAGCACCTCCCGCTCGACGGCGCCGCGCGCGCCGCCTCACGAACGATCAGCGTCACCGCCGCCGGGGTAAATATGCGCACCAGGTTCGTCGTCACTTCGGTCTCTACCCGCTCCAGGGCGGCGACGATCGCGGCAGCGCGCTTCATCGCCTCGACCAGAACCTCGGTCTGCAGCGACAGGGAGAGGGACGCCGGCGCCCCCAGTTCGGTCAGCCTTTTCGAGAGCCGCCTGCGGAACTGGTAAACGCCGTTCCGGCGCCAGACGAACGGCATCGGATCGGCCGGGGACCTAGGGCGTCCGACGTCGAGTCGGGAGCCTCGACACGAGCGGCAGGCGGGCTTGATTTGCTACATCTTGTGCTACGCCGTGTGCTGCATCCTGGCCGGACAGCTGGGAACCACGGCTCCAAGGGCTGGCCGAGCCCTTGGAATCATTGACATTTTTTGAATACATGGCTG
>JBDHSS010000374.1:0-3260 GCA_039808205.1 Paracoccaceae bacterium
TTCACCATGACCTACTACGGCTCCGAGAAGGTGGTGGAGAACTACAACATCATGGGCGTCGCCAAGGCCGCGCTCGAATCCGCCGTCCGCTACGTCGCCGCCGAGCTCGGGCCGAAGGGCATCCGCGTCCACGCGATCTCGCCCGGCCCCCTCGCCACCCGCGCCGCCTCCGGCATCCCCGAGTTCGACGAGCTGCTGGAGAAGGCCAAGGTCAAGGCCCCCTCGCGCGCCCTCGTCGACATCGACGACGTCGGCATGGCCTGCGCCTTCCTCGCCCACGACGCCGCCCGGCTGATGACCGGCCAGGTTCTCTATATCGACGGCGGCTACAACATCATCGACTGACCGGCCGCGCCGTTCTGCGGCAATTCACTGCCAAGATTCCGGCGGCGTGCTTCGTCGTCAACGGAGGCGTCACCATGACCGCCAAGCTCCCCCTTCGCGTCGGCCTGATCGGCACCGGCTTCATGGGCAAGGCGCACACCTTCGGCTTCGCCACGGCGCCGCGGGTCTTCGAGCTGCCTTACGAGGTCGTCCTGCACACCGTCGCCGACCGGACCGACGATCTCGCCGCTGGCGCGGCCGCGAGCCTCGGCTTCGGCAAGGGAACCGGCGACTGGCGGGTGCTCGTCGCTGATCCCGAGATCGACCTCGCCGACATCACCGCGCCGAACGCGCTGCACAAGGAGATGGCGCTGGCCGCCATCGCCGCGGGCAAGCATGTCTACTGCGAGAAGCCGCTGGCGCCGCTCGCCGCGGACGCGCGCGAGATGGCGGAGGCCGCTGAGGCGGCGGGCGTGAAAACCCAGGTCGGCTTCAACTATCTCTGCAACCCGATGCTCGGGCTCGCCCGGGAGATGATCGAGGCGGGCGAGCTCGGCGAGATCCGCAGCTATCGCGGCGTCCATGCCGAGGACTACATGGCCGACGCCTCGGCGCCGTTCGGCTTCCGCAACGAGCCCGTCGGCGGCGGCGCGCTCGCCGACATCGGCAGCCACGCGCTCGCGACGGCGGAGTACCTCCTCGGGCCGATCGCCGAGGTGCTCGGCGACTGCGCCACGGTGATCCGCGCGCGGCCGGACGGGCAGGGCGGCAGCCGGCCGGTCTCGACCGACGATGTCGGCCGCGCCTTCCTGCGGTTCGCCAGCGGCGCCAGCGGCTCGGTCGAGGCGAGCTGGATCGCCATGGGCCGCAAGATGCAGCACGATTTCGAGATCTACGGCTCGAAGGGCGCGCTCGTCTTCAGCCAGGAGCGGCTGAACGAGCTGCACTTCTACCGCGCCGACGACGCCCACGGCCGCCGCGGCTTCCGCCGCATCGAGGCCGGACCGGACCATCCGCCCTACGGGCTCTTCTGCGTCGCACCCGGGCATCAGCTCGGGTTCAACGACCTGAAGGCGATCGAGGTCGCGCGCTATCTCGACGCGATCGCCGGCAAGGCCGAGGAGCCGTTCAACTTCCGCAAAGGCCTTCGGATCCAGTCGCTCGTCGAGACCATCCACGAGTCGAGCCGCGCGGTGGCCTGGACCCCGGTCGCCTGACGCCGATGCGCGTTGCGCCGGGTCCAGGGGCCGGAGCGCGCGGGCGGAGCTGGGATCCCCGCGGGAGGACGCCGCTCTCGCTTCACCCCGCCGGCGCGTACCGGTCGGGGTGGGCGGCGGCGACGGCGGGGACGGCGTCGAGGGCGGCGCGGATGGCGCGGATCCGCGGCATCGGCTCGAGCGACACTCCCCAGCGGTCGGCGTTGTAGAGTTGCGGCAGGAGGCAGATGTCGGCGAGCCCCGGCGTGTCGCCGTGGCAGAAGCGCCCGGTCGCCGGCGAGTCGAGCATCGCCTCGACCGCGAGCAGGCCCGGGCCGACGAAGGCCTGCATCCAGGCCTCCAGGGTGAGGGCGCCGGCGGACGCCTCGACCGCGTGGTGGGCGACGCGCAGGTTGCAGACCGGGTGGATCTCCATGGCGACCGCGTAGGCGAGCGCCCGGACCCGGGCGCGCCCCGGCGCGTCGGCGGGCAGGAAGCCGGCGGACCGGGTCTCGTCGAGGTATTCCACGATCGCGAGCGACTGGGTGAGCGAGAGGCCGTCGATCTCGAGCACCGGAACGAGCCCCTGCGGGTTCAGCGCGAGGTGCTCCGGCGCGCGCTGCTCGCCCTTGGCGAGATCGACTGGAACGTCGTGCCAGCTGATCCCGAGCAGCCCGAGCGCGATCCGCACCCGGTAGGCGGCGGAGGAGCGCCAATAGTCATGGAGCGTGGTCGGCATCGTCGTCGCCGTCGCCGCCGGCGGCGATCAGCCGGCCGAGGGCGTCGTCGAAACCCGCCGCTGCGCCGCCGAGCTCGGCTTCGAGCTCGTCCTGAAAGGCGGCGGCAATGGCGGTGAGCCGCTCCATCACCGCCTCGCCCTCGGGAGTGAGCGACAGGGCGACAAGGCGGCGGTCGGTGTCGTGCTCCTGCTTTTGCACCAGGCCCGCTTCCTCGAGCCGCGCCGCGGCGCGGCTCACCTTGGACTTGTCCATGTCGACGCGGGCGTGGATGTCGCGGACGCTGACCGAGCCCGCCTGCACCAGATGCGCGAGCACCCGCCATTCCGGGATCGAGAGCCCGGTCTCGGCCTCGTAGAGCCGCGCGAAGCGCCGGCTGACGCGGCCGGCGGCCACGGTCAGACGGTAGGGAAGGAAGCGGTCGAGATCGAAGGTCATGCCGGCGGCCTGGGATCGCGCGGCGGAGTGCGCCGCCCGTGCGTCGGCGCATTTAGCCCCGGCCTCGTTGCGGATGCAATGATATTTCGTCGCATCTGCAACAGATTTCAGTGTCGGTCGTCGGGGTTGACTCGTTGCACTTGCAACGGTATGAGTCATTGCAGATGCAACGAACTGAGTCGCACCAGAGGGGAGCACCGATGACCGCTCACGACCTGCCCGGCGGCATGATCCGCTCGGCCATCACCACCGGCACCGTCGAAGGCTACATGCCGGGCTTTGGCAACGACTTCGAGACCGAGGCGCTGCCCGGCGCGCTGCCGCAGGGCCAGAACAGCCCGCAGAAGTGCGAGTACGGCCTCTACGCCGAGCAGCTCTCCGGCACCGCCTTCACCGCGCCGCGTGGGCAGAACGAGCGCACGTGGTGCTATCGGATCCGGCCGTCGGTGCATCACACCGGCCGCTTCGCGCCGATCGACGTGCCGTATTGGAAGACCGCGCCGAACATCAAGGACGACGTGATCAGCCTCGGGCAGTACCGCTGGGATCCGATCCCGGTGCCGGA
>JBDHSS010000375.1:0-3248 GCA_039808205.1 Paracoccaceae bacterium
GAAGCGCGACCCCTCGGCCCGGCCGGCGCCGCGGGCCTGAGGCAGCGCCTGGCCCGACAGAACCGGTCGGCGCTCAGGGTGGCGCCGGGCACGAGGTTCTCCAGCAGGGTCGCGGCGATGGGCGCGTCTCCGGCTTGGCCGGGGGTGCTCTTCCGCACGATCCATGACATCGCCCTGATGATCGACCGCGACCGGGCGGGCCGCGCGCCCGAGCCTTCCGCGGCGATCCTCGACAGCCAGACGGTAAAGGCCCCTGCCGCGCATGGCAGCCGTGGCTTCGACGGCGCGAAGAAGACCGTCGGCCGCAAGCGCCACATCGCGGTGGATACCGACGGCCGGCTGCTGATGGTGGGCCTGACCACCGCCGACATCTCCGACAGCGCCGGAGCGCAGGCCATTCTCGACGCGCTCCGCAAGCGCTGGCCCTGGGTGAAGCATCTCTTCGCCGACGGCGCCTACGACCGCCGACAGATGCTCGACAAGGCGATTTTCCTCGACTTCGTCCTCGAGATCGTTCGCCGCAGCGACACGCCCGGCCTCCAGGTTCTGCCGCGTCGCTGGGTTGTGGAGCGGACCTTCGGCTGGCTCACCCGATATCGTCGCCTCGTCCGCGACTACGAGGCCCGCCTCGATGTCTCCGAGGCCATGCTGACCCCCTCCGGACATCCATGGCAATCAACGATCAACGCGCTGTCGCGGCGGCCCTTGCAGCATCGTGGCGCTTACTACGTTCTGTCCATGACGGGCTCGGGACGATCGGCCGCCTCCGGGACCATCACGAAATCGAAGGGCGAGCGCCATTCGGTCGCGCCGCGGACATGCTCGAAGGGGGCGACGAGGGTCTGCTTGACGCCGAAGACAGTGTCGGACTCGAGGTAGGGGTCCCCGCCGACGAAGGTGTGGGTGACGATCTTCCGGAAGCCGGGTGCCGTGACGAGGTAGTGCATGTGCGCCGGCCGGTAGGGATGGCGGCCGAGATGGCCGAGCATCTGCCCGACCGGACCGTCGTCGGGGATCGGGTAGCTGACCGGCTTGATGCCGACGAAGCTGTAGCGCCCGTCGGGCCCGGTGACGAAGCGGCCGCGGTTGTTCCACTTCGGCTGCAGATCCGGCTGCTGCACATCGTAGAAGCCGTCGGCGTTGTCGGACCAGACGTCGACGATGGCGCCCTCGATCGGCTCGCCGTCGAGATCGATCACGCGGCCCTCGTAGAGGCAGCTCTCCCCCTTGCCGTCGAGCGAGATCGTCGCGCCGTGCTCGCGGATCGGCGCGCCCTCGACATGGAAGGGGCCGAAGACGGTGTTCTCGGTGGCGCCGGTCGGGCGGCGGTTGTTGATCGCGTCGACCAGCATCGAGAGGCCGAGGGTGTCGGAGAGCAGGATGAACTCCTGACGCTCGCCCGAGCAGATCTGCCCGGTGCGAGTCAGGAAGTCGATGCCGATGTCCCACTCCGCCTGAGTCAACTCGACCTCCTTGGCGAAGGCGTGCAGGTGCCTGACCAGCGCTGCCATCACCCGCGCGAGACGCGGATTAACGTCCTGGCCAATGCGGGCGTTCACTGCGTCGACGGAACCTTCTTCGGTGAAGTACACGCTCATTGGACCTTCCTCCTTGTCAGGCTCTTGCGGCGGCTCTGGGGCTTGCGGGTTGCGCCGCCGTCTGCCGCGGCCAAGCAGCGAAGCGGTCGGATCGGCGCCGATCCGGGCGGCTCATCTCCGAACGCCGGACGTCACCTGCTGGCCGATATCGATGCAGAGGAGATCCGTCCCCATTTCGACGCGCCCGGAATAGTCCTGCGTTATGTCCTCCATCATCTCGCCCAGCGAAGGGGGATCGGGAGGCATCTGCGTGACATGGGTCATCACGGTGAGCTTGGCGTTCGCTTCGCGAACGATCTGGTTGACGTCCTTGGTGCTCGCCATGTGATCGGTGATGCGCTTCAGCTCCGGATGACTTTGGATCGTTGTTGGCTTGAAGCCGATAACCGCATGCAGCAGCAGATCGGCCCCCTCGGCTTGTTGGGCGACCCGTTCGTCATAGCGCGTGTCGCCGGAAATCACGGCGGTATGGTCCTTGTAGTCGATGCGAAAGCCATAGCTTGGCGTTATGAGTTCGCCGTGGTCCACAGAAAAGGCCGTCACTCGAAGACCGCCTCTGTCGTAGACAACCCCGTCCCCGAACTCGGTGACTTGGAACGATGCGGCGGACGGATCGAGGTCTTCGTCCGCGGCGCGGATTTCGATATCGCGTTTCCACGCCATTTCGATCCCGCGGGCGAGCTCGGTCGTTCTCTCCGGTCCATAGAGCGCAAGGGATGTCTTGCGTTGCCCGAATGCCGGAGGCAGCCATCCCGTCAGCATGATATCGGGCAATCCGACCGTATGGTCCGAGTGCAGATGGGTGAGAAATACTGCGTCGATGCTCCCGATGGGGATGCCCAGTTGCCAGAGACGTTGCGTTGCCCCGCGTCCGGCATCGATGACCAGCCTCTGGTCGCCGGCCTCCACGAGAGTGGACGGGCCGAACCGCTCCACCGATGGAAAGGGCGTCCCCGATCCCAGGATCGTCACCCGGAGGTCGTCGCCGGTACCCTGGCAGATGGCTTCCGCCGCACTCGCGGCGTTGCCGAGCAGCGCGCACACCGCGAGACCAAGCAGTGTTCTCCTCATGCTCGTCTCCGATCAAGATTGGGGCGAGGGCCGCCAAGCCGCTCCGCGAACCAGTCCGCGGCGAGGGCGGTCCGGTCGAAGCTGTGATTGTAGATCGTATGATCGCCGCCGGGCCAGATCTCGAGGCTCGCGTCGGTGGTGGTCGCGGCATCGAGGAACGGCTGCTGGTCGGACAGCTTCACCAGCGGATCCGCGCCCCCGTGCAGAACCAGCAGCGGGCAGTCGATCCGGTCGGTCGCGGGATCGAAGCGCAGGCGGGCGAAGTTCCGCTCGATGGCGTCGCGGTCGTCGGTGCCGAGCATCGCGGCCGACTGCTCGAAGGCCGAGCGGAACGGCAGGATCCCCGGCGTGGCGAAGGAGCCGTTCACGCAGGCGGCCCGGATCCGCCTGTCGTGCGCGGCAGTGCGCGCCGCCCAGAGCCCGCCGTAGCTGTTGCCCCAGATGCCCGGCGCGCCGAGCGTGGGGTCGCCGAGGATCACGTCGACCCAGGCGCCGTAGGCCGCATCCACATCGACGTCGAGGTGGATGCCCTGCTCGATGCGGGTCTCTCCCTGTCCGGGGCCTTCGACGAGGAGGGTC
>JBDHSS010000376.1:0-3245 GCA_039808205.1 Paracoccaceae bacterium
CGCATCGCCCTCGCGCCGCCGGCCGCGGCGGCGCTGGCGCCGGCGCCGCGCGCCCGCGCCGTGCTCGACGGCGCCGAGGGCGCGGCCCCGCAGCTCGCCATGCGCATCATCTCGGCCATGGCCGCGCAGCAGGGGGCGGCGCGGCTCGTCGACGTGACCCAGGCCCACATCGACGGCTGCATCTACGCGAGCCCCGCCAACCTGACCTTCGCCGAGCGGATGGCCGACCTTGGCGCCGGCGTGCGGGTGCCGACCTCGATGAACGCGATCTCGGTCGACCACGCGAACTGGCGGGCGCAGGGCGTCCCGCCGAGCTTCGGCGGTCCGGCGGAGCGGCTGGCCGACGCCTACGTGCGCATGGGCTGCCGGCCGACATTCACCTGCTCGCCCTACCTGCTCGACACCGCGCCGGCCGCGGGCGAGACGATCGCCTGGTCGGAATCGAACGCGGTGATCTTCGCCAATAGCATCCTCGCCGCCCGCACCGCCAAGCACCCGGATTTCCTCGACCTCTGCATCGCGCTGACCGGGCGCGCGCCGCTGGCCGGGGGCTATCGCGATGCCGATCGCGCGGCGCGGCGGATCATCGACGTGGCCGCGCCGCCGGGCATCGACGATGCCTTCTGGCCGCTGGTCGGCTATCTTGCCGGCAAGGCGGCGCCCGACCGCATCCCGCTTCTCCGCGGGCTGGCGGCGGCGGGGCCGAGCCGCGACGACCTGAAGGCGCTCTGCGCCGCCTTCGGCACCACCTCGGCCGCGCCGATGCTGCACGTCGACGGGGTGACGCCGGAGGCGGGCAATGTCGCGGCCGACGCCGACCGGGTGGCGATCGGGGTCGACGAGCTGGCCGCGGGCTGGCAACTCCTGAACGATGGGCCCGACGCGGTCGGCCTCGTGGCGATCGGCAGCCCGCACGCCTCGCTCGACGAATGCCGCGCCTTCGCCGCCACCCTCGCCGGCCGCCCGGCGCGCGTCCCGACAATCGTGACGGCGGGCCGCCAGGTGATCGCCGCGGCGCGCGCCGAGGGCACGCTGGCGGCGCTCGAGGCGAGCGGCGTCCGGGTGCTGCCGGATCTCTGCTGGTGCTCGATCACCGAGCCGGTGTTTCCGCCCGCGGCGCGCACGGTGATGACCAACTCCGGCAAGTACGCCCACTATGGCCCCGGCCTCTCGGGGCGGGCGCTGCGCTTCGGCAGCCTCGCCGCCTGTGCCGATGCCGCCGCCATCGGCACCGCACCCAACCGCCTTCCGGATTGGCTTTCGGCAGACCATCAGTTGAAGATGGCACCGCACGCGAGCGAATCCGTCCTGACGACTGCACCAACCGACCAACCAACAGGAGAAGAGTGATGAAGCTGCACAAGATCGGCCTTGGCCTCGCCATGGCGGTCGCCTGCCTCGGCACCGCTGCCCAGGCCGACAAGCTCGACGACATCATCGCCTCGGGCACGCTGCGCTGCGCCGTGGTGCTCGACTTCCCGCCGATGGGCTCGCGGGACGCGAGCAACAACCCGATCGGCTTCGACGTCGACTATTGCAACGATCTCGCCAAGGCGCTCGGCGTCACCGCGGAAATCGTCGAGACCCCGTTCCCGCAGCGCATCCCGGCGCTGATGAGCGGCCAGGTCGACGTGGGCGTCGCCTCGACCTCGGACACGCTGGAGCGTGCCAAGACCGTCGGCTTCACCATTCCCTACTTCGCCTTCGAGATGGTCGTCACCGCCAGCGACAAGTCGGGCATCAAGTCCTTCGACGACATGAAGGGCAAGACCGTCGGGGCCACCGCCGGCACCTTCGAGGCGATCGCGCTCGAGAAGCAGGTCAAGGAGTGGGGCGGCGGCGAGTTCCGGCCGTACCAGACCCAGGCGGACGTCTTCCTCGCGCTGTCGCAGGGCCAGCTCGACGCCACGGTCTCGACCTCGACCGTCGCCCAGGCCAACGTGAAGTCGGGCAACTTCCCGGGCATCTCGGTCGTCGGCAAGGCGCCGTTCGACATCGACTACGTGGCGCTCTTCACCAACCGCGAGGAGATGGCCTTCATCAACTACCTGAACCTCTTCATCAACCAGCAGGTCCGCACCGGGCGCTACGCCGAGCTGTTCGAGAAGTGGGTCGGCGGCGAGGTGCCGAGCCTCTCGGTGCCGAACGTCTACCGCTGATCCCTTCGGGGGAGGCGCGGTCCCGCGCCTCCCGTCCGCATCGCTGAGCCGAGGACGGGGCACCATGTTCCGATACACGTTCCAGTGGAAGCAGGCCTTCGCCAAGCTTCCCCAGATGCTCGACGGCGCGCTCGTCACGATGGAGATCGCGCTCCTGTCGATGGCGCTCGGCATCCTGCTCGCGATCATGCTGACGGGCTTCCGGCTGTCGGGCAACAGGCTGCTCTCGGGCACCGCCAAGACCTGGGTCGAGATCGCGCGCAACACGCCGGCCCTCTTCCAGATTTACATGGCGCACTTCGGGCTCGCCGGCGCCGGCATCCACCTCAGCCCGTTCGTGTCGCTGCTCGTCGGCATCACCTTTAACAACGCCGGCTACCTGACCGAGAACTTCCGCGGCGCGCTCAAGGCAATTCCCGACACCCAGGCCCGTGCCGGCCGGTCGCTCGGCATGACCGCGCGCCAGGCGTTCGGCTACATCGTGCTGCCGCAGATGCTGCGGATCTCGTTCCTGCCGATGACCAACCAGATGGTCTGGGCGATCCTGATGACCTCGCTCGGCGTCACCGTCGGGATGAACTCGGACCTCTACGGGGTCACGCAGGACCTGAACGCGCTCACCTTCCGCACCTTCGAGCTCTTCGCGCTCGCCGGCGTGATCTTCTACGTGATCGTCAAGGTCATCCAGCTCGGCGCGACGCTGCTCGCCCGGCGGCTGTTCCGCTACTGAGGGAGAGGCCGATGTTCGACACCGCGCTCACCGCCGCGGACTTCGTCTTCCTCGCCAAGGGCGCGGCAATGACCATCGTCGTCACCGCGATCTCGGTCGCGCTCGGCACCGTCCTCGGCATCGTCTTCGGCGTGTTCCGCCTGCAGGTCGGCCCGTGGTGGGCTGCGCCGGTCACCTTCATCCTCGACATCTTCCGCTCGATCCCGCTCCTCATCCAGCTGGTTCTGGCGAACGCCTTCCTCGGCATGGTGCTGAAGCTCAAGATCTCGGGCTTCACCGTCGCCTGCGGCGTGCTGACCTTCTACACCGCCGCCTACTGCGCCGAGATCGTCCGCGGCGCCATCGACGCGGTGCCG
>JBDHSS010000377.1:0-3244 GCA_039808205.1 Paracoccaceae bacterium
CGCACCTGCACCACCGGCAGCGCCAGCCGCACCACCGGCCGGGCGGCAGCGAAGGGCATGCCGCCGTAGAGCCCGACGCCGGGCCGCACCAGGCCGAAGTGGAAGCCGCCGCCGAGCAGGATGCCGCCGGTCGCGGCGAGGCTGAGCCGCACCCCCGGCAGGCGGCTGGCGAGCCCGGCGAAGGCCGCCGCCTGGTGGTGATTCATCGGGTGGTCGGGCTCGTCGGCGCAGGCGAGATGGCTGATCGCGAGCACCGGCGCCAGCCGCGGCAGGTGCTCGGCGATAGCGTCGAGCTCCGCCGGCTCGAGCCCGAGCCGGTTCATGCCCGAGTCGAGCTGCAGCGCGCACGGGCGTCCTGGCAGAAGCCGAAGGAAATCTGATATCTGGCCGGGGCTGTTGAGGCACGGCACGAGGTCGTGCTCGGCGAGGAGCGGCGCGTCACCGGGCATCAGCCCGGCGAAGACGTAGATCGCCGGCCCCGCGCCGACGGCGGCGCGCAGCGCGGCGCCTTCCTCGGCGAGCGCCACGAAGAAGCTGCGCACCCCGGCGGCGGCGAGGGCGGGTGCGACGCGGGCGGCACCGAGCCCGTAGGCGTCGGCCTTCAGGACCGCGCCGGTCTCGACCATTGGCCCGGAGAGCGCATCGAGCGCACGCCAGTTGGCGACGATGGCGCCTGTGTCGATCGTCAGGCGGGCGCGGGCGATGGCGGGTTCCTTGGATGGGCGGGAAGGGCGGAGGTGGCTTCCGCAGCGGGCCGCATCGCGCGGCGCCGGTCAAGCCCTTCCGTGGGTTTCAACCCGGCGGCCGCCGCCCTATGGTGCCGCGCGCACGCGGGCCGGAGGCGACGATGAGCGAGCCAATCGAGACGCCGGTCGAGACGCCGGCCGAGCAGGCCGCGGCCGTCGAGGCGCCGGTGGCCGCGGACGGGCTGAACCGCGAGGCGGTCGACCGGGTGCTCGCCGCGGTGGAGGCGGACGACCACGACGCGCTGGTCGCGCTCCTGGAGCCGATGCACGAGGCCGACGTCGCGGACCTCCTCGAGCAGATCAGTCGCGGCGAGCGCCGCGCGCTCATCACGCTCTGGGGCGTGCAACTCGACGGCGCCGTGCTCTCCGAGCTCGAGGAGGGGGTGCGCGACGAGATCGTCGCCGAGCTGCCCGACCACGTGCTGGCGCAGGCGGTGCAGGATCTCGAGACCGACGACGTCGTCTATCTCGCCGAGGACATGGAGGCGCCGCAGCAGGAGCGCATCCTGCGCGCGCTCGACGAATCCGACCGCGCCGCCGTCGAGGCGTCGCTGAAGTACGAGGACTATTCCGCCGGCCGCCTGATGCAGCGCGAGACGGTGGTGGCGCCCGAGCACTGGACCGTCGGCAACGCCATCGACTTCCTGCGCGCCGAGGAGTGGCTGCCGGAGAGCTTCTACGACCTCGTCATCGTCTCGCCGCAGATGCACCCGATCGGCACCGTGTCGCTCGGCCGGCTGATGCGCTCGGGCCGCACCACGCGCCTCAAGGAGCTGATGGACGAGGACTTCCGCACCTTCCGCGTCGACCAGAGCCAGGAGGACGTCGCCTATGCCTTCAACAAGTACCACCTGATCTCGGCGCCGGTGGTCGACGCCGACGGCCGCCTCGTCGGCGTCATCACCATCGACGACGCGATGGAGGCGCTCGAGGAGGAGACCGAGGAGGACCTGCGGCTTCTCGCCGGCGTCGGCGACGAGGAGCTGTCCGACGGCGTCGCGACGATCGCGCGCGGCCGCTTCGTCTGGCTCGCGATCAATCTCTGCACCGCGATCCTCGCCGCCTCGGTCATCGGCTTCTTCAGCGACACCATCGAGCTTCACGTGGCGCTCGCCGCGCTGATGCCGATCGTCGCCTCGATGGGCGGCAACGCCGGCACCCAGACGTTGACGGTGGCGGTGCGCGCGCTCGCCACGCGCAAGCTGACCGCCTCGAACATGGCGCGGGTAATCGGGCGCGAGGGCGTGGTCGGGCTCTTGAACGGGCTCGGCTTCGCGCTGCTGATCGGGGTCCTTGCGGGGAGCTACTTCGCCAGCCCGACGATCGGCGTGGTGATCGGCATGGCGCTCGTCGGCAACATGGTGGTGGCGGGCTTTGCCGGCGTGCTGATCCCGATCGGGCTCGAGAAGCTCGGCGTCGACCCCGCGCTCGCCTCGGGCACCTTCGTCACCACGATGACCGATGTCTTCGGCTTCTTCTCCTTCCTCGGGCTCGCCACGCTGATGCTGGCCTGAGCGGCGACGTCACGGCCGCCAACGGCGGCCGCCGCGGCGGAACCAGTCGGGATTCTCGTGGACGAAACGGGTGATCCAGTCGGAGATGAACGACCGCTCGCCATGGCGCACGTAGAGAAAGCCGTAGATGGCGACGATGAGGCCGCCGACGGCGTCGAGGATCAGGTCGATCATCGTGTCGGTCAGGCCGGAGGGATCGCCCGGCGTCGGCGTCTGCATCGTCGTTCCGAGCGTCGCGTCCATCAGGAACTCGATGATCTCCCAGAGCGCCCCGAGCGCCAGCGCGAAGGAGAACGCGAAGACGGCCATGAAGAGCGGCTTGACCGACATCTCGATCCGCCGGTCCTGGTTGAGGAGGTAGATGAGCATGAAGCCGAGCACGCCGAGAAGCAGCCCCGAGCCGAAGTGCAGCACCGAATCCCACCACGGGAAGGTCACGTAGAACTGCTGCACCGAGCCGAGATAGAGCGCGGCGAACACGAAGACGATGGCGAGGATCTGGAAGGCGTAGGGCATCCGCACCGGCAGCCGGCCGCGCAGCGCCAAGGGTGCCAGCGTCAGCGCCATGATCGCCAGCACGCTGACCGCGTCCTGCCCGTCGCGCCGCCAGAGCAGGAGCGCGAGCTCGACCGCCATGGCGAGCTGCAGCGCGATCAGCACCAGCCGGTGCAGCCGCTCGGCCGGGTCGGTCGGCAAGAGCGGCCGGCGCGGCATTCAGCCGGCACCGCGGTCGGCGGGGGCGGCCGCTACCGCACCGGAGGCGGCGACCGTCCCCGGCGTCGGCTCGTGTCCTGCCGGTCGGGGGCCCGGAGCAGCCGGCGGCGCCTCCGGCGGGAGTACTTTCGCCAAGAAGAAGCCAGGGCGCGGGAGCGGCGTCACGCGGCGGCGATCCAGCCGCCGCCGAGGACCCGGGTGGCGTCGGGGGCATAGAAGACGCAGGCCTGTCCAGGAGCGACGCCCGCCTCGGGGGCGAGAAGCTCGACG
>JBDHSS010000378.1:0-3238 GCA_039808205.1 Paracoccaceae bacterium
TATCCCGGCGGCAGGCGGCGGTGACGCGCGGCGCTGGCGCGCTCGATGGCGGCGGCGTGCAGGCGGTCGATGTCGAGCTCCTCGCGCAGCTCGAGCAGGAACTGCAGCTCCGCCTGGAAGGCGTGGCCGTCGGCGGCGGCGACGTCGCAGCAGAGCGCGTACGCGGTCTCGCGCAGGCTGGCGGGGAGCGCGTCGCGCATCAGGCCGAACAGCGCGTCCAGGCCGTCCTCCTCGGTGAAGAGGTCGAAGACCGTCTCGCCGATGGTGCGCAGCCGGTCGTGGTCGTAGCCCTCGAAGATCGGCAGCGTCGCCACCATCCGGCTGATCGACAGCAGCTCCTTGGTGGTGATGTTCTCGTCGGACGCCGAGACGCCGACCATGGCTGCGACCAGCGCGTCCTGGGCGGAGAGGGAGGAGGGCGGGATCTCGCTCGGCATCGGGCACCTTGTCGCCGGGAATGGCATGCCCTCCGGGTATATCGACGCGGGGGGCGGCGCCACAAGGGGCTCGCGGTCGGGGCCCGGCGGCCTTTGCTGGCCATTGCGCCGGCGGCAAATCTGCGCGACGAGACCGACGCGGCGGCGAGCCGGTGCCGCGCCCTTTCCGCGCGAGCCGAGATGAGCCCCTATCTGCTGCCGATCCTGCTGCTGGTCGCCTCGAACGTCTTCATGACCTTCGCCTGGTACGGCCACCTGCGCTACACGGCCGCGCCGCTCTGGATCGCGGTCCTGGTCTCCTGGGGGATCGCCTTCTTCGAGTACTGGCTGGCGGTGCCGGCCAACCGGGTTGGCCACCAGGTCTATTCGGCGGCCGAGCTCAAGACCATGCAGGAGGTGATCACGCTGGTGGTCTTCGCCGGCTTCTCGGTGCTCTATCTGAAGGAGCCGCTGACCTGGAGCCACGCCGCGGGCTTCGCGCTGATCGCCTGCGGCGCGGCGCTGATCTTCCGGTGGTAGCGGGCGGCACGCTGCTCCCGGGCCGGCGTCGGGGGGCATCGAGCCCCCGCTCCGCCGGCGTCGGCTGGCGCCGACTTCCAGTGCCCGGTCTGCTGGGGGCGCTATGGGGATGGGCCGGCTGGCCGCCTTTGCGGCCATTTGGTGCGCGCGGTGCGCGCATTGTTTCCTTGCTGGTTTTCCGGCGGTTGCCGGAAAACGACTGCTCTCCAGGTTTCAAGGCCGTATGAAAGCCTGGGGGGGCGTGCCGGTGGCGTCCGCGGGAGGCGGCCGGGTTGACCGGCGCGGTGGGGTTTTCTAGAGGGGCTTGGCTCTGGCGGGAAGGATGGCGATGGACGCGGTGCGCGCGGCGGCGATGACGTCGAAGGCCTGGCCGTTCGAGGAGGCCCGGCGGCTCGTCGAGCGCTTCCGCGACGGCCCGCCGGCCAAGGGGCACGTGCTGTTCGAGACCGGCTACGGCCCCTCGGGGCTGCCGCACATCGGCACCTTCGGCGAGGTGGCGCGCACGACGATGATCCGGCGCGCCTTCGAGACGATCTCCGACATCCCGACGCGGCTCGTCTGCTTCTCCGACGACCTCGACGGCCTGCGCAAGGTGCCCGACAACGTGCCGAACCAGGCGATGCTGCGTGCCAACCTGCAGCGGCCGCTGACCAGCGTGCCCGACCCGTTCGGGCAGTACGAGAGCTTCGGCGCCCACAACAACGCCATGCTGCGGCGCTTCCTCGACACCTTCGGCTTCGAGTACGAGTTCGTCTCGGCCACCGAGTTCTATCGCTCGGGCGCGTTCGACCCGGTGCTGCGCCGCGCCGCCGAGCGCTACGACGCGCTGATGGCCGTGATGCTGGCCTCGCTCCGCGCGGAGCGGAGCCAGACCTACTCGATCTTCCTGCCGATCTCGCCGCACTCGGGCCGGGTGCTCTACGTGCCCTTGAAGGAGGTGAACGCGCGGGATGCCACGATCACCTTCGACGACGAGGACGGCACCGAGACGACGCTGCCGGTCACTGGCGGCAACGTGAAGCTGCAGTGGAAGCCCGACTTCGGCGCGCGCTGGGCGGCGCTCGACGTCGACTTCGAGATGTACGGCAAGGACCATTCGACCAACACGCCGATCTACGACGCGATCTGCGAGATCCTCGGCGGGCGGGCGCCGAACCACTTCACCTACGAGCTTTTCCTCGACGAGAACGGCGAGAAGATCTCGAAGTCGAAGGGCAACGGCCTGACCATCGACGAGTGGCTGCGCTATGCCGATCCCGCGAGCCTCGCCTACTTCATGTACGGCAAGCCCAAGACCGCCAAGCGGCTCTATTTCGACGTGATCCCGAAGGCCGTCGACGAGTACCACCAGAGCCTGCGCGGCTTTCCCGGGCAGGATCCGGTGCAGCGCCTCGCCAACCCGGCCTGGCACATCCACCACGGCGCGCCGCCGGCCTCGGACATGCCGGTGAGCTTCGCCATGCTGCTCAACCTCGCGAGTGCCGCCAACGCCCACGACAAAAGCGTGCTCTGGGGCTTTATCCGTCGCTATGCGCCGGGCTCGTCGCCCGAAGCGAACCCCGGGCTCGACGCGGCGGTCGGCCATGCGGTGCGCTATTTCGAGGACTTCGTGCTGCCGGCCAAGGTCTACCGGCTGCCCGACGCGCGCGAGCGGGCGGCGCTCGCCGAGTTGCGCGACCAGCTCACGGCCTGGGACGGCCCCGCCGATGCCGAGGCGCTGCAGAACCTCGTCTTCGCCGTCGGCAACGCGCACGGCTTCGAGCCGCTGCGCGCCTGGTTCTCCGCGCTCTACGAGGTGCTGCTCGGCGCGGCGCAGGGGCCGCGCTTCGGCGGCTTCGTGGCGCTCTACGGCGTCCCCGAGACCGCCGCGCTGATCGACCGGGCGCTGGCGGGCGAGCTCGCGGCGGCGCCGGCGGACTGACGGCGCGTCGGGGTTCCGTCCGGGGGCAGCGTTAACCGCGCGTTCAGGTTCGCCGGCTATGCGCCGAAGGCGGTAGAGCCAGTCCGAGGACCCGCGCGATGACCGTCCAACTCCGCCGAGCGCCGCTCGACCTGATGCCGCCCGGCTTTGCGGAAGGGCTGGAGGACTGGGCCGCGGGCGACCGGCCGGAGGGCGCGAGCTACGCCGGCGCCGCCAACGCGCGGCTGGTGCAGGACGCGGCCCTTGGCGCCTGCCTGGAGCTGCGCACCGTCGTGGCGGCGCAGCGGCTGCGGTACATGGGCGAGGTGCCGCTGCCGCCCGGCGGCTACGTCGAGGTCAGCGCGCGCCTCGTCGCGGTCAG
>JBDHSS010000379.1:0-3228 GCA_039808205.1 Paracoccaceae bacterium
GATGGCGAGCGCGCCCCGGCTGGTCAGCCTGTCGGCTGCGCTCGACAGCCGGGTCTTCCACATTCCGGTCGCAGCGCTCCGCGCGTTGCTGGCGCGCGACCCGGGATGCTGGCGCAATCTCTACGAGCAGAGCTTCGACAACCTGGCGCTCTCCGTCACCCTGCTCGCGGAAGCCCTCTCGCTCAGTCCTCGCGCCCGCCTCGCACGGCTGATGCTGCGCCTGGCCGATGCGGATGGCCGGATCCGCGGCAACCAGGACGATTTCGGTCGCCTGATCGGCATGACCCGCTCGAGCGTGCGGCGCGCCGTCGCGAGCCTTGTCGAGGCGGGCATCGTCCGATCCGGCTACCGCTGGCTGGAGGTCGTCGACGCCGAGCGTCTGGCAGCAACCACGCGGGAGTCGTGAGCCGGCGGCTCGGCGGCAGGATGCGCCGGCGCCCCGCGGACGCCGGCCCTCTCAAAGGTTGGTGCATGCGATGTGCATGCGATGTGCACAAATTGTGCGGGCTCAGTACCGGTAGTGCTCGGGCTTGAACGGCCCCTGCTGCGGCACGCCGATGTAGTCGGCCTGCTCGGGCCGGAGCTCGGTCAGCTTCACGCCGATCCGTCCGAGATGCAGCCGCGCCACCTTCTCGTCGAGGTGCTTCGGCAGCGTGTAGACCTTGTTCTCGTACCGGTCGCCATGAGTCCAGAGCTCGATCTGCGCCAGGGTCTGGTTGGTGAACGAGGCAGACATCACGAAGGACGGATGCCCGGTCGCGTTGCCGAGGTTAAGTAGACGCCCCTGCGACAGTAGGATCAGGCGCTTCCCGTCCGGGAAGTGGATCATGTCGACCTGATCCTTGATGTTCGTCCACTTGAGGTTCTTCAGCTGGGCGACCTGGATCTCGTTGTCGAAGTGGCCGATGTTGCCGACGATCGCCATGTCCTTCATCGCCCGCATGTCGTCGAGCGTGATGACGTCGCGGTTGCCGGTCGCGGTGATGAAGATGTCGGCCTTCGGCGCCGCCTCGGCCAGCGTCACCACCTCGAAGCCGTCCATCGCCGCCTGCAGCGCGCAGATCGGGTCGACCTCCGTCACCATGACCCGCGCGCCTGCCCCGCGCAGGCTCGCCGCCGAGCCCTTGCCCACGTCGCCGTAGCCGAGCACCACCGCGGTCTTGCCCGCCATCATCGTGTCGGTGCCGCGGCGGATGCCGTCGACCAGGCTCTCCTTGCAGCCGTACTTGTTGTCGAACTTCGACTTGGTCACGCTGTCGTTGACGTTGATCGCCGGGAACGGCAGTCGCCCCTTCTCCATCAGCTGGTAGAGCCGGTGCACGCCCGTCGTCGTCTCCTCGGAGACGCCGCGGATCGCGTGGCGCTGCTTCACGAACCAGCCGGGGCTCTCCTTCATCCGTTTCTTGATCTGGGCGAAGAAATACTCGGCTTCTTCGGAGTCCGGGTTCTCGATGAGGCCGGTCTCGCCCTCCTCGGCCCGCGCACCGGTCAGCACGTACATCGTCGCGTCGCCACCGTCGTCCAGGATCATGTTGGCGCCATTCTCGAAGCCGAAGATCCGGTCGGTGTAGGTCCAGTACTCCTCGAGCGACTCGCCCTTGACCGCGAAGACCGGCACGCCGGCCGCCGCGATCGCCGCCGCCGCGTGGTCCTGCGTCGAGAAGATGTTGCACGACGCCCAGCGCACCTCTGCCCCGAGCGCCACCAGCGTCTCGATGAGCACCGCGGTCTGGATCGTCATGTGCAGCGAGCCGGCGATGCGCGCGCCCTTGAGCGGCTTTGCCGCGCCGAACTCGGCGCGCAGCGCCATCAGGCCCGGCATCTCGGTCTCGGCGATCTCGATCTCCTTGCGACCGAAGTCGGCGAGGCCGATATCCCTGACGACGTGGTCGTTGCTCTTGGTCATGACGGCCAGATCCTCGCTCATCGCGAACGGCTCCCGAAATTTGTCGCACCTGCGTTCGCGGCGGACTTAACAAGAAGACGGTTGCCCGGCAACCATGCAGGCGGCTAGAAGCCGCCGGCAGCAGGGAGGCGCGGCATTGGCGATCACCGTCGAGACCGACGCGGCCGCCGGCTCGGACCGGGCCGTGGTCTTCGCCGCCGATGCGGGCTACCTGCCGTTCGCCGCCTTCGCCGCGGTGCAGCTCGACCGGCTGAACCCTGGCCGCGGCTTCGACATCTGCCTGTGCTCGCCGGAGCCGGCCGCGCCGCCGCCGGGGCTCGCTGGCTGGCGGCTGCGCTGGTGCCGCGTCGCGACCGGCGGGCTTTTCGCCGGGCTCGGGCGCGATCCGCGGCGGAGCGAGGCCGCCTACCTGCGCTATGCGCTGCCCGACGCCTTCGCCGACGACTATCGCCGGCTGCTCTATCTCGACGCCGACGTCTTCGTGCAGGGCGGCGACTTCGACCGGCTGCTCGAGGTCGACATCGGGCGGCATCCGCTGGCAGCGGTCCGCGACAACATGCAGTGGCGCACGCCGTCGCGGCGGACGCCGTCGTTCCGGCGGCTCGGGCTGCCGACAGCACCGGTCTTCAACAGCGGGGTGCTGCTCGTCGACGTGGCAGCCTGGCGGGCCGCGGACGTGCTCGGGCGCTGCCTCGCGTTCGGCCGCAGCCACGACCCGGCGACGGTTGGCCTCGACCAGGATCTGGTGAACGCGGTGCTCCGCGGCGACTGGGCCGAGCTGTCGCCGGTCTGGAACTGGCAGTACACGTGGGCGTCGCGGCTGTTCGAGACGCTGGCCGACGCCCACGTCGTGCACTTCATCGGGCCGAGGAAGCCCTGGAGCCACGACGCGGGCGAGTTGCCGTTGCGCTTCCGTCGCGCCTACCGCGGCTTCCTCGCCGGCCATTATCCCGAGGTCGCGGTCGGCGCCGACGGAGTCGCGCCGATGGCGAACCGCGGCTTCGTCGGCAAGATGCTGGTCAAGCACCTCCTGTCGCTCGGCAAGCTCGGCGCCTATCTCGACCGCTTCCCCGACGACCTCACGGTGATCCGGTGAGGCGCGCAACCCCGACGGGGCCCGGCGTCGGGGGGCATCGAGCCCCCCTCCGCCGTCGTCGGCTGGCGCCGACTTCTGGCACGACGCCGGCACGCGGCGCGACACGGCCTGGCCGGGCGCGGCCATTGCCGCGAGAAGGTGCGCGCAGGTGCGCGCAGAGTCTTCTTTGCTGGTTTTCCGGCTGTTGCCGGAAAACGACTGCTCTCCAGGTTTCAAGGCCGTATGA
>JBDHSS010000380.1:0-3202 GCA_039808205.1 Paracoccaceae bacterium
CGCAGGCTTCGGGGCCGAGCGCGAGGCCGCGGCGCACGCGCTCGACGTGCTGGCGGCGGTGGCCGGCGTCGCCACCGGCGCGGCCTACCTGCCGATCCGGAGCGAGCTCGACCCGATGCCGCTGATGCTGGCGCTGGCCGGGCTCGGCTACCGGCTCTGCGTGCCGATGATCGTCGGCCGCGGGCTGCCGCTCCGCTTCCTGCCGTGGACGCCGGGCGCGGCGACGCGGCCGGGGCCGTTCGGCGTCGCGGTTCCGGATGCGGCCGACCACGTCGAACCGGACGCGCTCTTCGTGCCGATGCTGGCCTTCGACGCGCGCTGCCACCGGCTCGGCTACGGCGGCGGCTATTACGACCGCACCATCGCCGCGCTGCGCGCGAGCCGCCACGTCCATGCCTTCGGCTTCGCCTATGCCGCGCAGCAGGTGGAGAACCTGCCCGTCGGCAACAGCGACATGCGGCTCGACGCCATCGTCACCGAGGCGGGCGTGGTGCGTCCGGCGTGAGACGCCCCGTGTCAACCGGAGGCTCCGCATGAAGCTGCTCTTTCTCGGCGACGTCATGGGGCGTGCCGGCCGGAGCGCGGTTGCGGCCGAGCTGCCGCGGCTGCGCCGCGAATGGGCGCTCGATTTCGTCGTGGTGAACGGCGAGAACGCGACCGGCGGCGCCGGCCTGAGCGCGGTGCACGCCGCCGGTCTCTTCGCCGCCGGCGCCGACTGCGTGACCCTCGGCGATCACGCCTTCGACCAGCGCGAGATGCTGTCGGCGATCGAGGAGGACCAGCGCATCCTCAGGCCGCTGAACTTCGCCCGCACCGCGCCGGGCCGCGGCGCGCGCTTCTTCGACGCGACCGGCGGCCGGCGCGTCTTTGTCGCGCAGGTGCTCGGCCAGGTGTTCATGAAGCGGCCGTTCGACGACCCGTTCTCCGCGATCGAGGCGGCGCTGAAGCCCGCGACTCTCGGCGGCGGGGCGCAGGCGGTCATCGTCGAGATCCATGCCGAGGCGACCTCGGAGAAGACCGCGATGGGGCACTGGTGCGACGGCCGCGCCAGCCTCGTCGTCGGCACCCACACCCACGTGCCGACCTCCGACACCCGGATCCTCGGCCGCGGCACCGCCTACCAGAGCGACGCCGGCATGTGCGGCGACTACGACAGCGTGATCGGCATGGACAAGCTCGAGCCGATCAGCCGCTTCGTCACCGGCATGACCCGCACCCGCTTCACGCCCGCCGAGGGCCCGGCGACGCTGGCCGGGGTGTTCGTCGAGACCGATGACGCGACCGGGCTCGCCCGCCGCGTTGCGCCGGTCCGCGTCGGCGGCTGCCTCGGGCCGGCGCTCGTTCCCGGCTGAAACGGGACGTCCGCACCGGCGGAACGTGCGCATCGCCGGCTCGAGCACCCCCTTGAAGGCCTCTTGAACCGCGGGGCCGGCTTGCGCCATGGTGCGCTCCGCCGCAGTGCAGCGCGGCCTCGGGGGACAGGTGTGTTGAGTTTCGTGCACGGGATCGCCGCTGAGCCCCACTTCGCGGCCTATGCCACCCTGACGGTTCTGGCGGCAATGTTCGTGGTCTTCGTCGCCGAGGTGTTCCCGGTCGAGGTCACGGCGATGCTCGGCGCCGCCGCCCTCGTCGTGCTCGGCGTCGTGCCCTCGAAGGAGGTGCTCGAGGTCTTCTCCAACCCCGCGCCCTGGACGATCGCGGCGATGTTCATCGTCTCGGGCGGACTGGTCCGCACCGGGCTCATGAACGCACTCGGCCGGACGCTCTCGTACTACGCCGCGCGCAACAAGGTGCTGGTGTTGCTGGGCGCGGCTGCGTTCCTGTCGTTCGCCTCGGCCTTCACCAACAACACGCCGCTGGTCGCGGTGATGATCCCGGTGACGATCCAGCTCGCCCACTCGCTCGGGCTCGCGCCGTCGAAGCTCCTGATCCCGCTGAGCTACCAGACCGTGCTCGCCGGCATGATCTCGATGATCGGCACCTCGACCAACATCCTCGTCGACGGCGTGGCGCGGGCGCAAGGCATGGCGCCGTTCCACCTCTTCGAGATCGCGCCGCTCGGGATCGTTGTCACCGTGGTCGGGGCGCTGACCATGGTCGCGCTGGTGCCGCGCTTCCTGCCGAACCGCGATTCGATGGCGGATCTCCTCGGCACCCGCAAGAAGATGAAGTTCTTCACCGAGGTGGTGGTGCCCGAGGGCTCGCCGCTCATCGGGCACAAGGCGATGGAGGTCGGCCTCTTCAAGCGCGAGGGAATGCGCGTCATCGACGTGCTGCGCGGCGACGAGTCGCTGCGCCGGCAGTTCCCCGACGTGACGTTGGCCGAGGGCGACCGGGTGGTGCTGCGCACCGAGATGGCCGAGCTGCTCGGCCTCAAGGATTCGAACAAGGTGGCGCTGGTCGACCGGGTCGGCTCGAAGTCGACGACGACGGTCGAGGCGCTCATCATGCCCGACTGTCGGCTGGTCGGCCGCTCGCTCGGCAGCCTGCGACTCCGCCGGCGCTATGGCGTCTATACCCTCGCCGTGCATCGCCGGAACCAGAACATCGGCCGCAAGCTCGACGAGGTGGTGGTGCGCGTCGGCGACACTCTGCTGCTCGAGGGCGCGCCCGAGGACATCCGCCGGCTGGCCGCCGACGTCGACCTCCTCGACATCAACGAGACGACCGACCGCCCGTTCAAGCGCGAGCGGGCGCCGTTCGTGATCGCCGTCCTCGCCGCGATCGTGGTGGGCTCGGCGCTCGAGGTCGCGCCGATCCAGATCCTCGCCATGCTCGGGGTGGTCGCGCTCCTCGTCACCCGCACCATCGAGCCGGAGGAGGCCTATTCCACGGTCAGCGCCTCGCTCCTCGTGCTGATCCTGTCGATGCTCGTGGTCGGGCAGGCGCTCGACAGCTCGGGCGCGGCCGAGCTCGTCGTCAACGCGATCTCGCCGACGCTCGCCACGCTGTCACCGATCGCGGTGCTCTTCGTGCTCTACTTCGTCACGCAGATCCTGACGGAGCTGCTGTCCAACAACGCGGTCGCGGTGATCGTGACGCCCGTCGCGATCACGCTCGCGCACAGCCTCGGCCTCGACCCGCGGCCTTACGTCATCGCGGTGATGTTCGCCGCCACGCTCGCGTTCGCGACGCCGATCGGCTACCAGACCAACACGATGGTCTACGGCATCGGCGGCTACAAGTTCACCGACTTCACCCG
>JBDHSS010000381.1:0-3199 GCA_039808205.1 Paracoccaceae bacterium
CAGGGGCGCGGAAGGCCGCCGCCGGCGCCGGAGCGGCGACGCGGGCGCGTTGCGGCGTCCATGCCGGCGCGCCCGGCTGCGGGCGCGGGTGGAAGGTGCCGGCGTGCCAGTCGAAGACGTCGTGTCGCTGCCAGTAGTTGGGGCCCCACGGCTCCGGCGGCGGATAGGGCGTGCCGCCGTCGTCGTCGTGGTGATGGTCGTTGAACAGGTTCGCGACCAGGAGGCC
The DNA here is from genome assembly GCA_039808205.1 of Paracoccaceae bacterium. GTDB lineage: Bacteria > Pseudomonadota > Alphaproteobacteria > Rhodobacterales > Rhodobacteraceae > Amaricoccus. The sequence goes on from JBDHSS010000381.1 coordinate 227, forward strand.
GGCGCCGAAGCCTATGGCGCCGGCGACGAACGGGTTGACGCCGGGCTCGCTGACGGCGACCGGCGCCGGGCCCGAATAGACCGCCTCGCGCGTGGTGTAGATGGTGTCGGGGTCGTACTCCGGCACGTAGACCACCTTCGGGTCGGCGGGGCGGATCGAGATGCCGTCGCTGCCGGTCGCCACAACCTGGGCGCGGTTGCTGGCGAGGTTGCCTTCGGCGATCGCCCGCGCGCGCATCGTCTGCACCGCCGCCATCACCGCGGCGTTGTCGCCGGTCACCGCGGCGCCGAGGTCGCGGGTCCAGCCAATGTCGCCGGCCATGCGGGAGAGGACGCTCGGGAATCCCGCGAGCAGCACCAGCACGCTCTCGTCCCAGTGCTGGGCGGCGACAGCGTCGGCAAGCTCGGCGTCGCTCAGGCTTCCGGCGCGGTCGATGAGCTGGCCGGCGGCGCTGACCTGATCCGGCAGCGTCGCCGCGACCAGAACCTGCGCGAGCAGCGCGTCGGGGTAGAGCGCGACCGGCGCGACGAGGTGGTCGAGTGCGTCGGTGCTGAAGCTCGCCGGCTGCGCGCTCGCGGCCGTGCCGAGCTGGGGCTGCGACTGGGTGACCGCGTCGCGGAGCCGCGCCGCGAGGTCGGGGCTGACGCTTTCGGCGCCGGCAGGGGCGGGCAGCCCCGCTGCGAGGGTCGCCAGGAGAGCAAGGGAGCAGGTGAAGCCGCGCATGATCGCCATCCGTTCGGGGATTCTCGTTTCCCTGAGGCGGGCAGCTAGACGAGGCACGGCCGCCGGCCATGCCGGCGCCATCACGTTGTCGGGCGGGGTCGGGCGGCGGGCCGAAGGGGCACGGCCGCCCGAGCCGAGAGCGTCAGTCGCTGTCGCCGAGCAGCGTCGTCCAGATCACCGCGCCGAGTGCCGCGCCGATCAGCGGCGCCACCCAGAACAGCCACAGCTGGCCGAGCGCGCCGGTCTCGGCGAAGAACGCCACGGCGGTCGAGCGCGCCGGGTTGACCGAGGTGTTGGTGACCGGGATCGCGACCAGGTGGATCAGCGTCAGCGCCAGCCCGATCGGGATCGGCGCGAAGCCGGCCGGGGCCTGCGGGCTGGTGGAGCCGAGGATCACCAGGACGAAGCCCGCGGTCATCACCACCTCGATGAGCAGGCAGGAGAGCAGGTTGTAGCCACCGGGCGAGTTGGCGCCGTAGCCGTTCGAGGCGAAGCCGCCGGGCACCCAGTCGGCCTTGCCGGAGGCGATCAGATAGAGGATGGCCGCCGCGACGGTGCCGCCGACCACCTGGGCGATCCAGTAGGGGATGAGCTCGCTCCACGCGAACCGGCCGCCGATGGCGAGCCCAAGCGACACCGCCGGATTGAAATGGCCGCCGGAGATCGCGCCGACCGCGAAGGCCATGGTGAGCACGGTCAGGCCGAACGCGAGCGCGACGCCCGCGAAGCCGATGCCGAGCTCGGGGAAGCCGGCCGCAAGGACAGCGCTGCCGCAGCCGCAGAATACCAGCCAGAAGGTGCCGAAAGCCTCGGCACTGAGTTTCCTGATCACAGTCGCCCTCGTACAAAGATCGGGGATTCGTTGCCCCATGGCGCCAGCGTATAGCCTGCGCCGTACCATCGCGCGAGGGGATCGGCGCCCCGGGCTCCGCAGCCTGCGGGCCCGCGGCTCAGGCGCTGCAGGCCTGGCTCGGCGGCGCCAGCGCCGAGGCGGCCGGGGCGCCAATGGCGAAGCCCTGGGCGTGGGTGAAGCCCATGCGCCGAACGAGCGCCAGATGCTCGGGCCGCTCCACCCCCTCGGCGGTGATCGCGACGCCCTGGGCGCGGGCGAGCGCGATGATCGCGCGGATGAGCTCCGCCGTCGCCGGGTTCGCGAGATCCTGGACGAAGGCCTTGTCGAGCTTGATCCGATGGTGCGGCAGCCGCGCGAGGTAGGCGAGCGCGGAATAGCCGGTGCCGAAGTCGTCGAGCGCGATGCGGATGCCGCGGTCGATCAGCGCGCGCAGCTGCGCCGTCGTCTCGGGGTTGTCGCGCATGAGCACCGTCTCGGTGATCTCGAGCTCGAGCCGCTCCGGCGGAAAGCCGGTGTCGGCGAGCGCTGCGTCGACGTCGACGAGAAAGTCGCCGCGGTGGAACTGCAGCGGCGAGATGTTGACCGACAGCGTCGTCCCGTCCGGCCAGCCGGCCGCGCGCGCCATCGCCGCGCGCAGCGCCCAGCGGCCGAGCGGCAGGATGAGCCCGGTCGCCTCGGCGAGCGGGATGAACGCCGCGGGCTGCAGCTCGCCGCGGCCCGGATGCCGCCAGCGCAAGAGCGCCTCGGCGCCGCTGACCGAGCCGTCGACGAGATCGACGTAGGGCTGGTAGACCAGGCGCATCTCGCCGCGCGCGGCGGCGTGGACGAGGTCGAGCTCGAGCCGGCTCTTCTCGAGGGTGCGCGCCTCGTCCGCCGGTTCGTGCGCCGCGAAGCGCTCGCGCCCACCGGCCTTGGCGCGCCGCAGCGCCACCTCGGCCTGCATCATCAGCGCCGCCGCGCCGGCGCCGCCGCGGCTCGTCACCATGCCGATGCTGGCCTGGATCGTCAGCGTGCGGCCGCGCAGCACCAGCGGCTGGTTGACGGCCGCGAGCAGCCGCTCCGCCAGCGCCTGCAGCCCGTCCGGGTCGCGGCGGGCGACCAGCGCGAAGCGGTCGCCCTCAAGCCGCACCAGACGGTCGCCGGCCTCGAGCGTCTGCTGCAGCCGCGCGCCGGTGACGGCGAGGAGCGCGTCGCCGGCGGCGCTCCCGAGCGCCTCGTTGACCGCGCGGAACCGGTCGAGGTCGAGCACGAAGAGCGTCGGGGCCGGCCCGTCGGCCGCGCCGCGCAGCGCCGCGCCGACCAGCCGCTGTGCCGTCGCGCGCGAGCGGATCGCGGCACTCAGCGACGCATCGACCGGGCGCAGCCGCGCGGCGGGCGGCGGTGGCGGCACCATCGCG
>JBDHSS010000382.1:0-3185 GCA_039808205.1 Paracoccaceae bacterium
AGGCCCAGGCCGCGTGCCCCACCTTCTCCCAGAGGTCGCGCGCCTTCACCGTCTTCACGACCTTGCCGTCGGTGCGGCGGGTGAGCTGCCAGTCGCCATCCTCGCGCACCGCCTTCAGGAAGGCGTCGGTCACCCGCACCGAGTTGTTGGAGTTCTGCCCCGCGACCGTCAGATAGGCGTCCGAATCCCAGTCGGTGTCGTAGGTCTTGAAGTCGACCTCGGTCGCGCCCTGCTCGGCCTGCTGCAGCACCCGCTTCACGTAGGCCTCGGGCACGTGGCTCTTCTTCGCCGCCCGGATCGCCGCCTTGAGCGCGGGGTTCGCCTTCGGATCGAAGGCATCGGCCTCCGCCCCGTCCCACGCCCGGATGGCGCCGAGGACGGCCGCGAGCTTCTCGCGGTGGATCTTCGAGCCCGCGACCAGCGCCGCGACCTTCTGCTCCTCGATCACCTTCCAGGTGATGAAGTCCTCGATGTCGGGGTGATCCATGTCGCAGATCACCATCTTCGCCGCGCGCCGGGTGGTGCCGCCCGACTTGATCGCCCCCGCCGCCCGGTCGCCGATCTTGAGGAAGCTCATCAGCCCCGACGACTTGCCGCCGCCCGCGAGCTTCTCGCTCTCGGCGCGGAGCGACGAGAAGTTGGTGCCCGTCCCCGAGCCGTACTTGAAGAGCCGCGCCTCCCGGGTCCAGAGGTCCATGATGCCGCCCTCGTTCACCAGGTCGTCGGCGACCGACTGGATGAAGCAGGCATGCGGCTGCGGATGCTCGTAGGCGCTCGTCGAGCGGACGAGCTCGCCCGACTGGAAGTCCACGTAGAAATGCCCCTGCCCGGGCCCGTCGATGCCGTAGGCCCAATGCAGCCCGGTGTTGAACCACTGCGGGCTGTTCGGCGCGCCCATCTGGGTCGCGAGCATGAAGCGCATCTCGTCGTAATAGGCGCGCGCGTCCGCTTCGGACGAGAAGTAGCTGCCCTTCCACCCCCAGTAGGCCCAGGCGCCGGCCAGCCGGTCGAAGACTTGCCGCGCCGAGGTCTCGCCGCCGTAGCGCGCCTCCTCGGGCAGCTCGGCGAGCGCCGCCTCGTCGGCGACCGAGCGCCACAGGAATTCCGGCACGCCCTTCTCGCGCACCCGGCGCAGCGCGGCCGGGACGCCGGCCTTGCGGAAATACTTCTGCGCCAGAACGTCCGACGCCACCTGACTCCAGCCCTCGGGCACCTCGAGGTCGTCGAGGCGGAAGACGACCGAGCCATCGGGATTGCGGATCTCCGAGCTCGTGCTGCGGAACGCCAGCGCCCCATAGGCGCCGGACTCCTCGGTAGTGAAGCGACGGTCGATCTTCATGGTCTTTTTCCCTGGCTCGTTCGGGTTGCGCGCGCCTTGGCGGCGGCGACTACCAGATCTTGTGGCGTCTGCGCCTGTGAGCCCAAGGGACTGCAAACCCTCCCGAGTCGCAACAGATTTATCTGGCCTCTACGCAAGATATTGTGGTTGACAGGGTTACCGGACCCCACCCCGTGTTAATTTCCCGGTAAGGATTGATTCACGCTCAAGTGGAGCAGCCCTGAAAATCGAGCCCTGCCGGGCAGTTCCGGCCCGCACCCCAAGCGCGCGCCCGCGGCACGGACTCTCGCTGACTCGCGCGACGCGACATACGCCCGGCCCGAGGGATCACGGTCCTTCCGCACGCTTCTCCTGCGACATGAGCTGCGCGACGACGGTGCCAGGGAGTGCATCCGCGGCATAGGTAAACGTACCTGACAATTTCACTTCTTCGGCTGCGCGCATGAGGGCCCCAAGGGCGGCGCGGGCGAAGGATCCCCCAACGCTGACGCGGCGCACCCCCGCCGCCGCCAGTTCCGCCACCGAGTAGCTCTTTCCCTGCAATCCCATGACCACGTTGACCGGGCGGTCGACGGCACTGCAGACCGCTCGGATCGCCTCGATGTCGGGGAGACCGGGCGCATAGAGCACCTGCGCGCCCGCTTCGGAGAAGGCCTGGAGCCGCCTGATCGTGTCGTCCAGATCGGGCCGCCCCCAAAGGTAGTTCTCGGCTCTGGCGGTGAGGATGAACGGCTGGTCCCGAGCGGCTTCCGCGGCGGCCCGAATCCGCTCCACCGCCAGGGCGATGTCGTGAATCGGCGCGGCGGGATCGCCGGTGGCGTCCTCGATCGAGCCTCCGATCAATCCGGTCCTGCAGGCCGCGCGGATCGTGTCCGCGCAGGCTTCGGGCGCGGCGCCGAACCCGTCCTCGAGATCGGCCGAAACCGGAAGATCCGTCGCCCCGACGATTTCCGCAGCGTTGTCTAGGATCTCTCCCCGGTCGAGGCTCGCGAAGGAGTCTCGCTTTCCCTTCGAAAAGGCGTACCCCGCGCTCGTGGTGGCAAGCGCCTCGAAGCCGAGGCTCGCCAGCAGGCGCGCCGAGCCTGCGTCCCACGGGTTGGGTATGACGAACGCCCCGTCCCGCTCATGCAGCGCCTTCAGGCGCTCGAACTTTTCCCGCTGATCGACCATGGCCCTGCTCGTCCCCCTGCGATGGCGAGCAGCATAGCAGACGAGAACAAAAAGGAAACATAAATCCGCCAGCGCGCCTGCCTGGCGACCCGCGCCCGCACGCCGCGAAATGCGGCGCCGAAACTGTGGAGTCTTATTTTCACTGCTTACAATATAGGTATTTGTAAGTATATTTTAGACCATACTCCACGCGACGACGACGCGCACATAATCCCCACCCCTGCAGCGTTGCCCTATTATCGCGAAATACAAAGTCACATTGTTGGCTATTTCATCCAGTCATGGCTGCCGCGGGCGCGGCGACAGGCGCTCCGACCCGGAGGGCCACGCCCTTCGCCCTCAGCGAGTCCTCGTGTCGTGCACCGCGCTCGGATTAATCTTCATTAATCCCCGCAGAATCAACAAGATACCAGGAATTTCACGTGTGAAATCCCTTGTCGCCGTGTAAAGATCGCCCTCAGCGGACGATCCGGCTATACTTCGCCCCCGCGAGGCTCGCGTCCGCGATGAGCCCGCGCTGCCCGAACACCACCTCGGTGATCGGCCGGTTGATTTGCGTCGAGGTGAGGCCCGCCGCCGCGCCGTCCTTCTGGAACGCGACCGCGGCATCGACCCCGAGCTCCCAGCCGTCGGAGACCCGGAAGTCCTGCAGCGACTGGTCGGTCATGAAGAACAG
>JBDHSS010000383.1:0-3181 GCA_039808205.1 Paracoccaceae bacterium
TGGCGCCCGAGGCGCGGCGCTACGCCTACGCGCGCTACTTCGGCATGGAGGAGCACACGCTCCGGCACCGGCGGTTCGACGGCGGCCAGTCGGCGCCGCTGGAACGGGCGGTCTTCACCAGCGGCGACGCGGTGACGGTGCTGCCGTTCGATCCGCGGGCCGGGTCGGTGCTGCTCGTCGAGCAGTTCCGCGCCGGAATCTGGGCGCGGCGCGATCCGCGGCCGTGGTGCCTGGAGACCGTCGCCGGCCGCTGCGACCGCGCCGAGCCGCCAGAGGCGACGGCGCGGCGCGAGGCGGAGGAGGAGGCGGGGCTGACGCTCGGGCGGCTGGAGCGGATCACCGCGTTCTATCCCTCGCCCGGCATCATGTCGGAATACATCACCGCCTTCGTCGGCGAGGCGGACCTCGACGGCGCCGGCGGCACGCACGGCCTGCCCGAGGAGGACGAGGACATCCGCGCACTGGTGGTGCCGCTCGGCGCCGCGCTCGACGCGGTGCGCTCGGGCGAGATCAACTGCGCGCCGCTCATCATCTCGCTCCTGTGGCTCGAGGCGAATGCCGAGCGGCTGCGAAGCGAGTGGGGATGAGGCGGGCGCCGGCACGATCCGGCCGGCGACTACACAGGCTCGGGAGCCGGGTTGATGGCACGGCGCGAAGCCGGTAAGCCTGCCGCGGTTGCGAGCGGAGAAGCGAGACGCGATGATCCTGGCCCCGGACCTGCCGGCAGCCGTCGGAAAGCCGCCGCTCCTGGGCCCGGCCGGCGGCCCGGCGCGACGGCCCCGGAGGCTGTCGGACTGATGGGCGCGCGCGCTGACGGCGTCCTCGCCGGGTGGAGCCGCGGGCTTGCCGCGCTCCTCGTGGTGCTGGCCGTGGCGCTGCCGGCGTTCGCGCAGCCCGACAGCCGCGCCAACGTCTGGGATGCGGTCGCCAACCGCGCCGAGGAGCGGGTGGACGACCCCGACACCTCGACGCCGGTGCTCGAGGTGCTGCGCGAGCAGCTGGTCGAGCTGCGCGACGAGGCGCTGTCGGTGCAGAAGGCGCAGGATCCGGTGCTCGCCGACCTGAACGGCCGGCTGAAGGCGCTCGGCGAGCCACCGGCGGACGGCAGCGCCGAGGCGCCGGAGATCGCCGCCCGCCGCGCCGCGCTCAACAAGCAGATTTCCGACGCCCAGGCGCCGGCGCTGGAGGCGCAGGAGGCGCTGGAGCGCGCCAACACGCTGATCGAGCAGATCGACCGCATCGTGCGCGGCCGCTTCTCGGCCGAGCTGATGAGCCGCGGCCCGAGCCCGCTCTTGCCGGCGACCTGGGTGGGCGCGGAGGAGGAGCTGCGCGGCCGCGCGATCAAGGCCGCCAAGGCGGTCGACGCGCAGATCGCCGAGCCGACCAACCAGGCGCTGGCGGCGCGGCGCCTGCCGGCCAACATCCTGCTCCTCGTCACCGGCATCGTGGTGACGGTGATGCTCCGCCGCTCGGTCGGGCGCTGGATCGACCGGCGCGCGAGCGCGAGCCATGGCGGCCGCGCCTTCGGCCTGCTCTTTGCGCTGCGCAACCTGTTGCGGATCGCCGTGCCGGTGGTGGCGGCGGGGCTGCTCTTCGCGGCGTTCGACCTCGGCGTGCTGTTCTCGCAGGCGCCGAGCGGACGGCTCTTCGAGCTGCCGCTGCCGATCGGTCTCGCGATCGCCGCGGCGTGGCTGGCGTCGAGCCTGTTCTCGCCCAGCCAGGCGACCTATCGGCTGGTGCCCTACGACGATGCCGAGGCGCGGCAGGCCGCGCGGCTCACCAACCTGCTCGGCCTCCTGCTGGCGGTGGCGACGCTCTTCCACGACCAGGTGCCGCGCTCGGATCTGTCGCAGGGCGCGCAGGCGGCGATCGCCTTTCCGCTGGTGGTCCTCGGCTCGCTCGGGCTCTGGCGCGCGGCGGGGCTCATCGCGACGCTGCAGTCGCGCCTCGGCATCGCGCCGGCGCACGCGCAGGAGGTGCCGGGGCTGACGACGAGCCTCGCCTTCCTCCGCGTGCTGGTGCGCGTCCTCCGGGTCTTTGCGGTGGTGGCGCCGCTGATCGGCGCCGCCGGGTACATGGCGGCTGCGTCCTTCCTGGTGTTCCCGAGCATCGCCACGCTCGGGATCCTCGGCGCCGGCTACGTGATCTACGACCTCTTGTGCAAGGTCGCCTACGCCTTCCTCGGGCCTAGTCCGGCCGGCGACAACGCCGGCCTCCTGCCGGTGGTGATCGGCGCGCTGGTGGCGGCGGTGGCGCTGCCGCTTCTGGCGCTCACCTGGGGCGCGCGCGGCAGCGACCTCGCCGAGGTCTGGAGCACGCTCAACAACGGCGTGACTTTCGGCGGCATCCGGGTCTCGGCCGGCGTGATCCTGACCTTCGCCGCGGTCTTTGCGCTCGGCATCGCGCTGACGCGGCTGGTGCAGACGATCATGCGCGGCACGGTGCTGCCGCGCACCCGCATCGACGCCGGCGGCCGCAACGCGGTGCTGGCCGGGATCGGCTACATCGGCTTCGCCGGCGCGGCGCTGGCGGCGATCTCGGCCGCGGGGCTCGACCTCTCGAGCCTCGCCATCGTCGCGGGCGCGCTCTCGGTCGGCATCGGCTTCGGCCTGCAGAACATCGTCTCGAACTTCGTCTCCGGGATCATCCTGCTCGTCGAGCGGCCGGTGAAGGAGGGGGACTGGATCGAGGTCGGCGGCTACTCGGGCTACGTGCGCGGCATCAACGTGCGCTCGACCGAGGTCGAGACCTTCGACCGCGCCAGCGTGATCCTGCCCAACACCTCGCTGATCGCCGGCGCCGTGCTCAACCGGACCCACAAGAGCATGACCGGGCGGCTGCAGCTGCCGCTCGGCGTGACCTACGACGCCGATCCGAAGCGGGTGGAGGCGATCCTGCTCGAGATCGCCGAGTCCCATCCGCTGGTGCTGCAGGAGCCGGCGCCGCGGGTGCTGTTCATGGAGCTCGGGCCCGACTCGATGAACTTCGAGCTGCGCTGCTGGCTGCGCGACGTGAACTTCCACCTGTCGGCGAAGTCGGATCTGAACTACGAGATCATGGCCGCTTTCCACAAGGCGGGGATCCGGGTCAACTACTACGGCCGCGACCTGCCGCCGTCGCCGTCGGTGCCCGAGCCGCACGACGTGGCGCCTGCCGGTGGCGCGGCGCCCGCTGCGGCGGC
>JBDHSS010000384.1:0-3175 GCA_039808205.1 Paracoccaceae bacterium
CGAGATCGAGCCGCTGCTCGGGGTTCTCGCGCAGCTTCTCCATGTCGTCGACCGCCGGGTTCAGCACGTAGGCGCCATCGACGAAGCCGACGCGCGCGGCGCCGATCGGGCCGAGGAACGGCGCGCCGGAGAGCGTCAGCGCGGCCGAGGCGGCGATCATCGCGACGATGTCGGGGTCGTTCTCCATGTCGTAGGAGAGGACGGTGGCGATGACCTGGGTCTCGTTCTTGAAGCCGTCGACGAACAGCGGCCGGATCGGCCGGTCGATCAGCCGCGAGGTCAGCACCTCCTTCTCGGAGGGGCGCGCCTCGCGCTTGAAGAAGCCGCCCGGGATCTTGCCGGCGGAATAGGTCTTTTCCTGGTAGTGGACGGTCAGCGGGAAGAAGTCGAAGCCGGGCTTCGGCTTCTTCTCGAAGACGACGGTGGCGAGCACGCTGGTCTCGCCATAGGTGGCGAGCACCGCGGCATCGGCCTGGCGCGCGATCTTTCCCGTCTCGAGCGTGAGCGTGTCATGCCCCCACTCGATGGATTTCTTCACGACGTTGAACATATCTCTTCCTTACGGTTCGGCGGCGGACCCCCTGGCCCGTGCCGTGCAACGCGGACGCTGCCGTCCGCGGACCCCGTTGCGAGCAGGTGGGGGCGTTCCCTCGGGGTCGGAGGGGCCCGGCGGACCTGGGCGGCTTCAAGCGTCACGAGGCGCGCCGCCCGCGCGCCGGAAACGGGGGGCGCGCCCGGTGAGGGGCGCGCCCGGGGGCTTTGCGTCAGCGGCGGATGCCGAGCCGGCCGATCAGCGTCTGATAGCGCGCCTCGTCCTTGCCCTTGACGTAGTCGAGCAGCTTGCGACGCTGCGACACCATCTTGAGCAGGCCGCGCCGCGAGTGGTTGTCCTTGCTGTGGGTCTTGAAGTGCTCGGTGAGCGTGTTGATGCGGCTGGTCAGGATCGCGACCTGCACCTCGGGCGACCCGGTGTCGCCGGCCTTGGTGGCGAAGTCCTGGATCAGCTTTTCCTTCACGTCGGGCGTGATCGACATCGGGTTTCCTTCTCGATCGGGTTCAGATGACCCGCCTTCTCGGCGGCACCGGCCGGGATGTCGTCCAGCAGGGTCGGGAGGCGGCGGGCCGGCAGGGCAATGCCCTCGCCGGCGCGCGCGCTATACCCGGTTTGCGCGCCGTTGGAAAGGGCATTGCCTCAGGCGCCCAGCGCCTTGTCGATGTCGGCCTTGAAGGCGTCCCAGGACCAGTCCTCGACCTTGGTGCCATTCAGGAAGAACGTGGGCGTCGCCTCGACGTTGTCGGCGGTGGCGTGCTTCTGGTAGCTCGCGACCATCGCCTCGGCGAACGGCCGGTCGTTCATGCACTTGTCCATCTCGGCGTCGGTGAGCCCCGCCTGCCGGCCGATGCGATAGAGCTTCTCCATCAGCGTCTTCTCGTCCGGCGCCATCAGCCAGTCGCCTTGCGTCGCGAAGATCAGGTCGGCGATGCCGAAGTAGCGCTCGGCCGGGGCGCAGCGTGCGATCATCGCCGCCCAGAGCGCCTGCTTGTTGAAGTAGACCTCGCGGAACACGAGCTTCACCTTGCCGGTGTCGATGTATTCGGCCTTGATCTTCGGAAACACCGTCGCGTTGAAGTCCGCGCAGTGCGGGCAGCTGAACATCGCGTACTCGACGAGCGTCACCGGCGCCGCGGGGTCGCCCATCGTCATGTCCGGCACGTCGGGCGTCGCGGGTGCCGCCTCGGCGAAGGCAAGCCGCGGCAGGGCGGCGGCGGCGAGAAGGGCGAGCGCGGAGACGAGAGTCTGGCGGCGGGTCAGCGTCGGGGCCATGGCACGGGTTCCGGTCAATTCGTGATGCGGGCAGTCGAGTTGCGCGCCCGGATTAGCACATTGCGCGCCAATGTCTCCAACGCCTCGCGCAGCTCGCCATCACCAATGCTTGAAAGCGTCCCCTCGACCGGCGCGAGGTCGGGCGGCGGGCCGGGCGGCGCGGCGCGAAAGGCCGGCGGGGCCGGCTCGGCGAAGCCGCGCCCGGACTGGGTCAGCTGGATGCGGCCGACGGTGCCGGGCCCGAGTGCCGCGTTCACCCGCTCGCGCAGGAGCGGCAGCAGCATCTGCAGCTGCGGCGCGTGCGGGCCGCTGACCGCGACGGTCAAGAGACCGCCCGCCGGGCCCCGCGCCTTGGCGAGCCGGAGCGGCGCGCAGATCGCCGCGAACTCCGGGCCGGCGATCTCCGGCCAGAGCGCCCGCAGCCGCGCCTGAGCAAAGCCGCGCCGACTGGCAGCGGTGCGCAGCTGCGCCTCGATCAGCGCGCCGGCGCGCAGGAAGCCGCGGGCGCGCCGCACGGGCTTGCCTCTCGCCGCGGCGCTGTCATGGTTCTCGCTCATGGCCGACAAGGTTAACGGCCGCGCGCGGCGCTGTCAGGGAGAACGGATGCAGACCATTGGCAGGGCGGCCGAGCTGCCGGCGGCGGAGATGGCCGCCGCACTCCTCGACTGGTACGACCGACATGCCCGGCGGCTGCCGTGGCGCGCGCCGCCCGGAGCGCCGCCGCCCCCCGCCTATGCGGTGTGGCTGTCCGAGGTGATGCTGCAGCAGACGAGCGTCGCGGCGGCCGGCGGCCACTTCACGCGCTTTCTCGCGCGCTGGCCGACGGTTGCCGATCTCGCCGCGGCCGACGACGCCGAGGTGATGGCGGCCTGGGCCGGGCTCGGCTACTACGCGCGGGCGCGCAACCTCCTCGCCTGCGCCCGCATGGTCGCCGGGCCGCTCGGCGGGCAATTCCCCGACACCGAGGCCGGGCTCGCGGAGCTGCCCGGCGTCGGGCGCTACACCGCCGCGGCGGTCGCGGCGATCGCCTTCGACCGGCGGGCCGTGGTCGTCGACGGCAACGTCGAGCGGGTGATGGCGCGGATCGGCCGCATCGCGACGCCGCTGCCGGCGGCGAAGCCAGCGCTCTACGCCCTCGCCGGCCAAATGACGCCCGAGCAGCGGCCAGGCGACTTCGCGCAAGGCGTGATGGACCTCGGCGCCACGATCTGCACCCATCGGAGCCCCGCCTGCGGCATCTGCCCGTGGCGGGAGCCGTGCGCCGCGCGGGCGGCGGGTGTCGCGGCGGAGCTGCCGCGGCGCGCGGCGAAGCCGGCAAAGCCGGTGCGGCACGGCATCGCCTGGCTGGCG
>JBDHSS010000385.1:0-3154 GCA_039808205.1 Paracoccaceae bacterium
ACGGTGCCGCGTCCACTTCGCGGATTTGGGGTACACAAATCCGCGCGCGCCTGCCTGCCGATTGGCAGGCGCGATAGACGCGCCCGCCAGGCAGGCGCGCGCGGATTACCAGCCGACGTGCAAGCTGCACACCCCCTTCGGCTCCGCGCGTCCCGCGCTCCACCGAACGGCCCGGCGAACGCATGCGTTCGCTTGTCGGGCCGGGACTCGCGAGGCGGGCCTCGCTTGTCAGGTTCAAGGCGCCTATCCTTGATCGTCGGTTTATCAGACGGGTTCGGTCGGTCTTAGTATCACGCTCCGTCGACCGCCGCGACCGCGGCCGCGAGCGCGTCGAGCCGCTCGGCCGGCAGGCCGGCAACGTTGATGCGGCTGTCGCCGACGACGTAGATGCCGTGCTCGTCGCGCAGCCGCGCCACCTGCGCCGGATCGAGCCCGAGGCGGGAGAACATGCCGCGGTGCGCGGCGACGAAGTCGAAGCGGTCGGAGTTGGTCGCCCGGCGCAGCGCCTCGGCAAGCCCGGTGCGCAGCGCCAGCATGCCCGAGCGCATCGCCTCGAGCTCGGCCTGCCAGTCGGCACGCAGCTCGGGGTCGCCGAGGATGATCGACACCACCTTGGCGCCATGGTCGGGCGGGAAGGAGAAGTTCAGCCGGTTGAGCGACGCGAGGTTGGCGCGGGTGATCTCCGAGCGCGCCTTGGTGTCGGAGAGCGCGAAGGCCGCGCCGACCCGGTCGCGGTAGAGCCCGAAGTTCTTCGAGCAGCTGACCGCCAGCAAAAGCTCCGGCACCACCGCCGCCATCAGCCGCAGGCCGGCGGCATCGGCCTCGAGCCCGTCGCCGAACCCCTGATAGGCGAGATCGATCATCGGCACTGCGCCGCTCTCGAGCACGAAGTCGGTCAGCTCGCGCCACTGCCCGAGATCGAGGTTGGCACCGGTCGGGTTGTGGCAGCAGCCGTGCAGCAGCAGCACGTCGCCCGGCTTTAGCCGGGTGAGGTCGGCCATCATGCCGGCAAAGTCGACCCCGCCCGAGGCCGCGTCGAAGTAGCGGTAGGTTTGCGACGGGATGCCGAGATAGTCGAGGATCGCCGGGTGGTTCGGCCAGGTCGGGTCGGAGTACCAGACCGTGGCCGAGGGACCGGCGCGACGGACGAGCTCGAGCAGCTGGCGGATCGCGCCGGTGCCGCCCGGCGTCTGTGCCCCGGCGAGCCGGTCGGCCGGCACCGCGTCGCCGAGCGCGAGATCGGCCATCGCCTGCACGAAGCCGAGATCGCCGAGGATGCCGACGTAGGCCTTGGTGTCCTGCTCGGCGAGCAGCCGCGCCTCGGCGGCCTTGACCGCGCGCATCACCGGCGTCCTGCCGTTCGCGTCCTTGTAGACGCCGACGCCAAGGTCGAGCTTGTCCGCGCGCGGGTCGGCGCGGTACGCCTCGAGCAGCGCGATGATCTTGTCGGGGGGCGAGGGCTTCAGGGTCTCGAGCATGGCGGCCTTCCGGTTCAGGCTTCGATGACGTCGCGGTCGCGCACCAGCACGCGCTGGCGCGTGGCGCGGCGCACGGGCACGAAGCCGGCCTTCTGGTAGAGCGGCAGCGCGCGCGGGTGGTCGAGCGAGTTGGTGTTGACCGTCACCGCCATGGTGCCCGGCCGGTCCCAGGCCGCGTGCACCGCGGTCTGGATCAGGAAGGTGCCGAGCCCGCGGCCGATCGCCTCGGGCACCAGGCCGAAGTAGGCGAGATCGCAGGTCGCCGGCGCGCGCCCGTCGAGCACGAAGAAGCCATGCGGCCAGCCGCCGCGCAGCAGCGTGTAGAGCGTCACCGCCGGGTCGTGCAGGAAGGCCGCGACGTCGTCCGCGGGCGTATCGTGCTGGTCGGTCCACTCGTAGTCGCGCCCGACCGCGTCGTAGAGGTCGAGAAAGTACCAGACCGGCGGCCGCTCGGCGGCGATCAGCGCCGACGCGGGCCCGGCCGGCACGTGCGGTCGCGGATAGGCCGGCCGCGCCTCCATGCGGAGGTAGGTGATGGTGACCTCGACGCGGTCGCCGGCGCGGTGCCTCATCGCTCGACCTTGAGGTCGGGATAGGCGCCCCACTCCGCCCACGAGCCGTCATAGAGCGCGTGCGCGCGGTTGCCGAGCCGCTCGAGCGCGAGGTTCAGGATCGCCGCGGAGATGCCCGAGCCGCACGAGGTGATGACCGGCGCCGCCACGTCGACGCCGCCGGCGGCGAAGGCGGCGGCGAGGCCCTTCGCGTCCTTCATCGTGCCGTCGGGGTTGAGGAGCGTGCCGAAGGGGACGTTCCTGGCGCCGGGGATGTGGCCGGCGCGCAGCCCCGGGCGCGGCTCCGGCGCCTCGCCGCGGAAGCGCGGCGCCGCGCGGGCGTCGACGATCTGCGCGTCGCCGAGCTTGGTCGTCGCCGCGACCTGGGTCACGTCGCGGACGAGGCTCGCGTCGCGGCGGGCGGTGAAGTGGCGGTCGCGCAGGATCGGCACGCCGTCCTCGATCGGCCGGCCCTCGGCCCTCCACTTCGGCAGGCCGCCGTCGAGCACCACGACGTCCTGCTTGCCAAAGAGCCGGAACAGCCACCAGACCCGCGGCGCGCTGAAGATGCCGGAGCTGTCGTAGACCACCACCCGGTGGCCGTCGCCGATGCCGAGCGCGCGCACGCGGGAGACGAACTTCTCCACCGGCGGCGCCATGTGCGGCAGATCCGACTGCTCGTCCGAGATCTCGTCGATGTCGAAGAAGCGCGCGCCGGGGATGTGCCCGGCCTCGAACTCGGCCTTGGCGTCGCGCCCGGATCCCGGCATGTGCCAGCTCGCGTCGAGGATGCGGACGTCGGGCGCGCCGAGATGCGCATCGAGCCACTCGGTCGACACGAGGAGCTGCGGTTCGCTGCGGGTCATGGGCGGATCCGGCCGATGTCAGGGCCTTCCGGCATATCCGCCCTCGCCCCGAGGGGCAAGGGCGGACGGCCCGGCTCAGGCACAGGGCGCTTGCGTTTCGGGGGGGAAGCCACTATTTCGCCGCGCATCGCAGCCCGGCGGTCCCGGGGGGAGCACGGCGCGGTCTCATCAGGAAGAGGCGACATGGCGAAGGCAAAATTCGAGCGGACGAAGCCGCATGTGAACATCGGCACGATCGGGCACGTGGACCACGGCAAGA
>JBDHSS010000386.1:0-3137 GCA_039808205.1 Paracoccaceae bacterium
ACGAGATCGCGCTCGCCATGCAGCCGGCCTTCGCCGCGGATCTGGCGAAGGGCCGGGCGCGGGCGGCGATCCTCTGGCCGGGCGCGGACTGGCAGGGGCTCGGGCTCGCCGCGGCGATCCTGGCGCCGCGCGCGCGTTACCTGCTCGCCGGGGTGAGCCGCATCTTCGACCGGCCGCCGGAGCTCGCGCCCGGCATCCACCCGAGCGCGGTTGTCGACCCGAGCGCCGAGGTCGCGCCCGACGCGGCGATCGGCCCGTTCGTGATGATCGGGGCGCGGGCGCGGGTCGGCGCGGGCGCGCGGATCCTCAGCCACGTCTCGATCGCCGAGGACGCGGTCATCGGCCGCGATGCGCTGATCCTGTCCGGCGTGCGCATCGGCGCGCGGGTGCAGATCGGCGACCGCTTCATCGGCCAGCCGGGCGCGGTGATCGGCGCCGACGGCTTCTCGTTCGTCACGCCGACGCGCGGCCTCGTCGAGGAGGCGCGCGAGACCGGCGTCGTCACCGCCGAGGAGCAGGACGACTACGTGCGGATCAACTCGATCGGCTCGGTCCGCATCGGCGATGACGTCGAGGTCGGCGCCAACTCCTGCATCGACCGCGGCACCGTCGCCGACACGGTGATCGGCGACGGCACCAAGATCGACAACCTGGTGCAGCTCGGCCACAACGTGAAGGTCGGGCGGAGCTGCCTGATCTGCGGCCACGCCGGCGTCGGCGGCTCGACGGTGATCGGCGACCGGGTGGTCCTCGGTGGCAAGTCGGCGGTGGCGGATCACCTGACCATCGGGCAGAACTCGGTCATCACCGGCAACTCGGGCGTCGCCTCGAACGTGCCGCCGAACCGGATCATGATGGGCTATCCCGCGGTGCGGATGGATCAGAACGTCGAGATCTACAAGGCGCTGCGCCGGCTGCCGCGGTTCATGGCGCGGCTTGATGCGGCGCAAAAAGGCATTTCCAATCCGAAGCCGACCGATTAGACCTGCGCCAGCACGTTGTGACCGCTCAGCAATCGACGGAGGGATCATGTCCGACGCTGTGACGGAGACGGTGCGCGACAGGATCGTCGCCATCCTCGCCGAGCAGGCGGTGCTCGACGCCTCGGAGGTGCGGCTCGACGCCACGCTCGCCGACCTCGGCATCGACTCGCTCGGCCTCGTCGAGGCGATCTTCGCCATCGAGGAGGCCTTCGACATCCAGGTGCCGTTCAACGCCAACGAGCCGAGCGCCTCGGGCTTCGACATCTCGACGGTCGGCAGCATCGCGGACGCGGTGGAGAGCCTGGTCGCGGCGCGGGCCTGAGCGGCCCGACGCGCGCGCGCCCCCCATGTCCCTGACGTTCGAGCATCCGAGGGGCGGCCGCCGCGTGGTTGTGACCGGCCAGGGCACGGTCAACGCCCTCGGTCGGACCGCGACGGCGACGCGCGCGGCGATGCGCGAGGGCCGCTCGGCGATCGGGCCGCTCGACTTCCCCGACGTGGAGCGGCTCTCGATCGCGATCGGTGCGCAGATCCGCGGCTATCGCGCCGACGAGCATTTCAGCCGGCAGCAGCTGACGCTCTTCGACCCGTTCACCCAGTTCGCGCTCCTCGCCGCGCGCGAGGCGGTGGCGGACGCCGGGATCGCGATCGAGGGGGCGCTCGCCGAGCGCGCGGGCGTGGTGCTCGGCACCTCCGGTGGCGGGCTGCAGACCCAGGACGAGAACTATCGCCTGGTCTATCAGGAGGGGAAGAACCGGGTGCATCCCTTCGTGGTGCCGCGGCTGATGAACAACGCCGCCGCGAGCCAGATCTCGATGGAGATGCGCATCGAGGGGCCGAGCTATACCGTCTCCACCGCCTGCGCCTCTTCCAACCACGCGATGGGCCAGGCGTTCCAGCTGATCCGCTCGGGCCAAGCCGACGTGGTGCTGACCGGCGGCAGCGAGAGCATGCTGTGCTTCGGCGGCATCAAGGCGTGGGAGGGCCTGCGGGTGATGTCGAAGGACGCCTGCCGCCCGTTCTCGCGGACGCGGAGCGGCATGGTGCAGGGCGAGGGCGCGGCGGTCTTCGTCTTCGAGGCGCTCGAGCACGCCCGCGCGCGCGGGGCGGTGATCCTTGGCGAGGTGCTCGGCTTCGCGATGACCTCGGACGCCTCCGACATCGTGACGCCGAACCAGGGCGGCGCGGTCCGGGCGATGACCGGCGCGCTGCGCGACGCGGGGCTGGCGGCGGACGCGATCGGCTACATCAACGCCCACGGCACCGGCACCACGGTGAACGACCGCACCGAGTGCGCGGCGGTGCGGGCAGCCTTCGGCGCGCACGCCGACCGGCTGATGATCTCGTCGACCAAGTCGATGCACGGGCACCTGATCGGCGGTACCGGCGCGGTCGAGCTCGTCGCCTGCCTGATGGCGCTGAACGAGGGGGTGATCGCGCCGACGGTCGGCTACGAGGCACCCGACCCCGACTGCGACCTCGACGTGGTGCCGAACACCGCGCGCGACGCCCGCGTCGGCGCCGTGATGACGAATGCCTTCGCCTTCGGCGGCCTGAACGCCGTGCTGGTGCTCGGCGCGCTGGACCGGAGCGGGGTCAGTTCCGCGGCATGAGGTTCGGCAGCGGCTTGGCCGTTGCGGGCTTGGCCGGAGCCGGCGCGGCGGCAGCGGGGGCGCCCGGCGGCGACGGCGGGGTCTCGAGCGAGTCGAAGGCGGCGGTGAAGCCCTTGAGCGAAAGGTTGAGCACGACGGGCGTGTCGGGGCGGTTGACCGAGATCAGGCTGATCTTGCCGGCGCTGCCGCGCTTCAGGCCGTCGAGCGTCGGCTTGGCGAGGCCGAAGCGGGCGAAGCAGCCGACCTGGCTGCACCAGGCGAACGGGTACTGCCGCTTCTCGCCACCGTCGACCTGCAGCATGACGCCGGTGGTGAGCAGCGTGCCGAGCGGGGTCACCACGGTGACGCCGGCGGCGGCCTCCGACGCCTCGGGCAGCTTGACGAGGCTGACCTCGGCGACCGGATTCTTCGCCTCGTCGAGCGCGAGCTGGTACATGAAGCACTGGGTGCCGTCGGGTGCGCAGCGGATCTGCCAGTCGCCGAAGGTGTCCTTGACGATCTCGCGCACCTCGGCCTGGGCGGGATTGCCGGCCTGGCCTTC
>JBDHSS010000387.1:0-3135 GCA_039808205.1 Paracoccaceae bacterium
GGCGCCGGGGTCGCCGTGCCGCCGCTCGCGCCCGCCGAGGCCGAGCTCTTCGCCCGGCTCGCCGCCTCGCCGAGCCAGGCGCGGGTCTGGGCCGAGCTCGCGCCGCAACTCGCCGCGCGCATTGCTCACGCCCGCGCGGTCAACCTTGACCCCGCCCAGGTGATCCTCGATACGTTCTTCCAGATCGATGCGGCGGCCGCCAAGGCGCGGGCACTCGCTGCCTGAACCCCTGCCCGCCCGGAAGGCCCGGATGTCCCTGTCCCCGCCCGTGCTCGTCGACAGCCACTGCCACCTCGACTTTCCCGACTTCGCCGGCGAGGCCGATGCGATCGTCGCCCGCGCCGCCGCGGCCGGCGTCTGCCGCATGGTGACGATCTGCACGCGTCTCAGGCAGGCCGACGCGGCCCGCGCGCTCGCCGAGGCGCACGACGGCGTCTACTGGGCCGCCGGCACCCATCCGATGCACGTCGCCGAGGAGCCGATGGCGATGGTCGAGGCGCTGGTCGCGCTGGCGGCGCATCCGAAGATGGTCGGCATCGGCGAGACCGGGCTCGACTACCACTACACCGCCGAGAGCGCCGCGGTGCAGGCCGAGAGCCTCCGCCTGCACATCGAGGCTGCGCGGCGCACCGGGCTGCCGCTCATCATCCACGCCCGCGACGCCGACGCCGACATCGGCCGCATCCTCGCCAAGGAGCACGCGGCCGGGCCATTCGCCTGCGTCATGCACTGCTTCACCGCCGGCGCCGCGCTGGCCGAGACGGCGCTCGGGCTCGGCTTCTACCTGTCGATCTCCGGCATCGCCACCTTCCGCAGCGCCGCCGCGCTGCGCGCGATCTTCGCCGCCTCGCCGCCCGATCGGCTGCTCGTCGAGACCGACAGCCCGTATCTCGCGCCGCAGCCGCACCGCGGCAAGCGCAACGAGCCGGCCTATGTCGCCGACACCGCGCGGCTGATGGCCGGGCACCTCGGGATGGCGCCCGAGGAATTCGCCGCGCTCACCACCGCGAACTTCGACCGGCTGTTCGCCAAGGCCGCCGCATGACCGCGACCTTGCGGGCCACCATCCTCGGCTGCGGCTCCTCGGCCGGCGTGCCGCGCATCGGCGGCGACTGGGGTGCGTGCGACCCGGACGAGCCGCGCAACCGCCGCGGCCGCTGCTCGCTCTATGTCGAGCGCGTCACCGCCGACGGCACCACCCGCGCGCTCGTCGACACCACGCCCGACCTGCGCGGGCAGCTGCTCGACAACGGCATCGGCGTGCTCGACGGCGTAGCGTGGACGCATCCGCACGCCGACCACCTGCACGGCATCGACGACCTGCGCACGGTCGTCCACAACCGTCGCGGCCGGCTGCCGGTCTGGGCCGACGCCGACACCGCCGAGGTGCTGCTGTCGCGCTTTGCCTATGTGTTCGTGCAGCCGCAGGGCAGCCTCTATCCGCCGATCCTCGATCTGCACAGCATCGACGGCAGCTTCGCCATCCGCGGCGCCGGCGGTGCGATCGACCTCGAGCCGTTTCGCGTGCAGCACGGCCGCATTGAGGCGCTCGGCTTCCGCATTGGCCGGCTCGCCTACCTGCCCGACGTGTCGGCGATCCCCGATGCCGCCTGGCCGGCACTGGAGGGGCTCGAGGTGCTGATCCTCGATGCGCTGCGTCGCAAGCCGCACCCGACGCACGCCCATCTCGCGCAGAGCCTCGAATGGATCGAGCGGCTCCGGCCCGAGCGCGCGATCCTGACCAACATGCACAACGACCTCGATTACGCGACACTCGTGGGCGAGCTGCCGGCGGGGGTGGTGCCGGCGCACGACGGGATGACGATCGAGCTCGCCGGGTGATCGCCGGGTGATCCTCGTCATTCTTCTCGTCGTGCTGCCGGTCTTCCTGGTGATCGGCGCCGGCTATCTCGCCACGCGGTCGGGTCTCTTCTCGTCGAGCGCGGTCGACGGGCTCATGGTCTTCACCCAGAGCTTCGCCATCCCCTGCTTGCTCTTCCGCGCGCTCATCGACCTCGACCTCGGCCGCGTCTTCGACCCGCGGCTCCTCGTCTCGTTCTACGCCGGCGCCCTCGTCTGCTTCGCGCTCGGAACCTTCGGCGCGCGCCGGCTCTTCCACCGCCGTCCCGGCGAGGCGGTGGCGGTCGGCTTCTGCGCGCTCTTCTCCAACTCGGTGCTGCTCGGCCTGCCGATCATGCAGCACGCCTACGGCAGCGCGGCGCTGGCGCCGAGCTTCGCCATCATCTCGATCCACGCGCCGTTCTGCTACTTTATCGGCATCACCGTCATGGAGTTCGCCCGCGCCGACGGTCGCGGCCTCGCGGCGACGTTCGGCGCCGTCGGCCGCGCGATGTTCCGGAGCGGCCTGATGATCGGCCTGGCACTCGGCTTCGCCGTCAACCTCTCGGGCATCCCCCTGCCCGGGCCCGCGCGCGACGCGCTCGACATGATGGCGGACGCGGCACTCCCCGCCGCGCTTTTCGGGCTGGGCGGCGTGATGACGCGCTATGCCATCCACGCCTCGCTCGCCGAATCGGCGATGATCGCGGTGCTGTCGCTCGGCCTGCATCCGGCGATCGCCTACGGGCTGTCGCATCTCGTCTTCGCGCTGCCGCAGGACTTCGTCCGCTCGGCGGTGATGACCGCGGCGATGGCGCCGGGCGTCAACACCTACGTCTTCGCCAGCATCTACAACCGAGGCCAGGCGCAGGCAGCGAGCAGCATCGTGATCTGCACCAGCCTCCTCGTGCTCACCGCGCCCGCGTGGCTCGCGCTGCTCGGACTGGGCTGAGCCGGCGGCGCTCCGCTACCCGCGCTCCTCCAGCGGCACCACCTCCGCCCGCTCCGCCGCCGGCAGCGCCGCGGCGAGCTCGGTGGCCGTGCGGCCGAGGAGCGGGTGCACCCAGTCCGGCGCCACCTCGGCGAGCGGCACCAGCACGAACGCGCGCTCCTGCAGGCGGGGGTGCGGCAGGAGGAGCCCGGGCGGCACCGCCCGCCGGGCGGACCCCGCCAGCGCCATCCAGCGACGGACGGTCGCTTCATCCGGCAGCACCGCGTCATCGCTCGCGAGGAGATCGAGGTCGCAGACCCGCGCCTCCCAGCGACCGTGCCGGGTGCGCCCGAGGCGCCCCTCGA
>JBDHSS010000388.1:0-3133 GCA_039808205.1 Paracoccaceae bacterium
CGATGGACGCGCCGGTCTCGGGCGGCACCGGCGGCGCGGCGGCCGGCACGCTGACCTTCATGGCCGGCGGCTCGGACGCGGCCTTCGCGCGGGCGCAACCGCTCTTCGAGGTGATGGGGGCGCGCGCCGTCCACTGCGGCGGCGCCGGCGCCGGCCAGGCGGCGAAGATCTGCAACAACATGATCCTCGGCATCTCGATGCTCGGGGTTTCGGAGGCCTTCGCGCTGGCGGCCAAGCTCGGGCTCGACGCGCGGGCGCTCTACGACGTGGTCTCGACCTCATCCGGCGCCTGCTGGTCGGTGACGAGCTACTGCCCGGTGCCCGGCGTCGGCCCGGCCTCGCCGGCCGACAACGGCTATCGCCCGGGCTTCGCGGCGGAGCTGATGCTGAAGGATCTCGGGCTGGCGCAGGAGGCCGCCGCCGGCGCCAACGCGGCGACGCCCCTCGGCGCGCACGCGGCCGCGCTCTACGCGCGCTTCGTCGAGGGCGGCGGGCGCGGGCAGGACTTCTCGGCGGTGCTGCCGTGGCTGGCGAAGCAGGGCAGGGGGTGACGCGGTAGGGTGCGTGGCCGCCGCTGCCAGCCGGATTTGACGAGTGACAAATCCGGCCGCATCCGCCCCTCCGGAGGGCGGATGCGCTTCGACGCATCCGCCGGAGCGGACGCGGCCGGATGGCACCGTCGGCGACACGTCACCCCCCTTGGCCTCCGCAGGGGCTCCGGCCAACGGCCCGGCAAACGCTCCACTGGAGCGTTTCCCTGTCGGGCCGGGACTCGCGAGGCAGAGCCTCGCTTCGGTCGGGGCGCGGCAAGGGCTGACACCTCGCTCACTCCTCCGCCAGCTCGATCCACGCGGGCGCGTGGTCGCTCGCGTCCGGCTCGCCGCGCACCCAGCGGTCGACGCCGGCGGCGCGGAGGCGCGGTGCGGTCGCGCGCGCGAGGAGCAGGTGGTCAAGCCGCATGCCGCCGTCGCGCTCCCAGCGCTGGCGGCGGTAGTCCCAGAAGGTGTAGAGCGTCGCGTCCGGGTGCATGGCGCGCAGGCCGTCGGTCCAGCCGTCGGCGAGGATGCGCGCCCAGGCGGCGCGCGCCTCGGGCTGCACCAGCGCGTTGTCGTCGTAGGAGCGCGTCGGGTAGACGTCGCGCGGCTCGGGCGCCACGTTCCAGTCGCCGGCCAGCACCACCGGCACCCCGGTCGTGAGCAGCCCGGCGGCGTGGGCGCGCATCCGCTCGAGCCAGGCGAGCTTGTAGGCGAATTTCGGCCCCGGCTGCGGGTTGCCGTTCGGCGCGTAGAGCGAGGCGACGAGCACGCCCCCGACCGCCGCCTCGATATAGCGGCTCTGCCGGTCGCTCTCGTCTCCCGGCAGCGCGTCGCGTACCAGGATCGGCTCGGTGCCCTGCGCGAGGATGGCGACGCCATTCCACCGGCCCTCGCCGCGCCAGACCGCGCCGTAGCCGGCCTCGGCCAGCGCCGCCGCAGGAAACGCCGCGTCGGATGCCTTCAGCTCCTGCAGGCAGGCGACATCGGGCGCCGTCGCCTCGAGCCAGGCGAGCAGGACCGGCAGCCGGCGCACCACGTTGTTGACGTTGAAGGTGGCGATCCGCATCCGGCCTCAGCCGAGGCCCGCCGTCCAGTCGGCCACCCGCTGCGCCATCGTCCGCAGGTGGTCGGCGGCGGAGACGCCCGACACCCCTTTGCGCGGCCGGAGGTCGTGGTCGCCGTCCTCGAGCCACAGGAGCTCGATCGCCGGCGAGAGCGTGTAGCCCGCCACGTCCTCGCGGGTGCCGAAGGGGTCGCGCGTGCCCTGCGCGATCAGCGCGGGCGTGCGCAGGCCCTCGAGATGCGCGGTGCGCAGCTCGGCCGGTCGCCCCGGCGGGTGGAACGGATAGCCGAGGCAGAGAAGCCCCACCGCGCGACCCTCGGCGGCGAGCTCGTCCACCGCCATGCTGGCGACGCGGCCGCCCATCGACTTGCCGCCGATGACGAGCGGCCCCGTCGCGTCGAGCGCGGCGACCACGGCACGATAGGCGGGCACCAGCGTCTCGGCGCGTGGCGGCGGCCGGCGCCCGCCGTCGCGCCGCGCCGCCATGTAGGCGAACTCGAAGCGCGCGACCCGCAGCCCCGCATCGGCCAAGGCGCGCGCGGCCGCCGTCATCGACCCTGAATCCATCGGCGCGCCGGCGCCGTGGGCCAGCAGCACGGTGGCGCGCGCATCGTCCGGTCCGTCGAGCAGGAACATCGCTCAGGCCTCCGCGCCGTGCGCCGCCGCCAGGGCCAGGTAGCGCAGGCCGCGCTCGGCCTTGCGCGCCCATTCCGACGTGGCGTCGAGCTCGAGAT
The DNA here is from genome assembly GCA_039808205.1 of Paracoccaceae bacterium. Classification (GTDB taxonomy): domain Bacteria; phylum Pseudomonadota; class Alphaproteobacteria; order Rhodobacterales; family Rhodobacteraceae; genus Amaricoccus. The sequence continues at coordinate 2,334 of JBDHSS010000388.1, forward strand.
AGCGCCGCCAGCCGGCTTCCGCCTCGGCGTGGCGGCCGGCGGCGAATTGCAGGCCCGCGAGGTTGAAGACCGCGTCGGCATAGCCCGGATCGACGGCGAGCGCACGGCCGAGGTAGGCGCACGCCGCCTCCACGCTCCCGCGCTCGGCGAGAAGGCCCGCGAGGTTGAACCAGGCCTCGACGAAGCCCGGGTCGAGTTTGAGTGCGCGTGCAAGCTCCGCCTCCGCCTCGCTGCCGCGCCCGGCGGCGGCGAGGCAGTTCGCCCGGTTGAACGCCGCGACCGCATCGCCGGGATCGGCGGCGAGGACGCGCGCATAGAGCGCCGCGGCTTCGGCGTGCCGGCCGGCGGCCTCGGCCGTCTCGGCCTCGGCGAACAGCGCATCGGCATCGTCGCCCGCCTCGGCGAAGCCGAAAAGAAGCTGGCCGTCGAGCTCGGCCAAGCCGTCGCCGTGCGCGGCGTAGATGCCGCCCTCGTCGCCGAGCCTGAGCGACGCCGCGGTCAGCGACACCGCAGGGCCGAAGCGGTGCACCGAGCGGACGATGGCGCCCCAGCCGGCGCCCCCGGCGAGGAGCCCTGCGTACTTGCGCGCGAGGATCAGGTCGCGGAGCGCGAAGGGCTCGGCGTCGCGCGAGAAACCGTCGAAGAGCGCCAGCGCCTCGACGACCGCAGGCGCGAGCCCCGACTGCTCGGCGAGGGTCGCGCGGCCGAGGAGCCCCGGCTCGCCCACGGGCTTGCCGGCCAGCCGGCGCAAGAAGCCCGCCTCGCTCATCAGCGTCCGGCCGGGCGCGCGCGCGCCGGCG
>JBDHSS010000389.1:0-3132 GCA_039808205.1 Paracoccaceae bacterium
TAGGCGTGGATCGCGTCCTCGACGGTCAGGTCGAAGTTGTAGCCGTCCTTCATCAGGAACTCGCGGCCGCGCATCACCCCGAAGCGCGGCCGGACCTCGTCGCGGAACTTCCACTGGATGTGGTAGAGGGTCAGCGGCAGGTCCTTGTAGCTCGACACCGCCGAGCGGAAGATGTCGGTGATGAGCTCCTCGTTGGTCGGGCCATAGAGCATGTCGCGCTGGTGGCGGTCCTTGATCCGGAGCATCTCGGCGCCGTAGTCGTCATAGCGCCCGCTCTCGCGCCAGAGCTCGGCCGACTGCAGCGTCGGCATGAGCAGCGGGATATGCCCGGCGCGCTGCTGCTCCTCGTGGACGATCTGCTCGAGCCGGGCCAGCACCTTGAAGCCGAGCGGCAGCCACGAGTAGATGCCGGCCGACGCCTGGCGGATCATGCCGGCGCGCAGCATCAGCCGGTGGCTCGCGATCTGCGCCTCGGCGGGGGTCTCGCGCAGGACGGGCAGGAAGTACTTGCTGAGACGCATGCGGACGGGCTCCCTCGACGGTCGAGCCGATGTAGGCGAAGCCGGGAACCGGCGCAACCGGCGGAGCGATCGGTTGCGGCGACGCGGCACCTCCGCTTTCGACGGTGCACGACGGTGCCGTCGCCGACGGATTTGGCGCGTGACAAATCCGTCCGCATTCGCCCCACCCGGGGCGGATGCGCCGCCGCGCATCCGCCGGGGCGAACGTGGACGGATTGGCACCGTCGGCGACACGTCGCGCCCCTTGCCCTCCGCGCATCCTGCGCTCCAGGCAACGGCCCGGCGAACGCCGTGCGTTCGCTCGTCGGGCCGGGACGCCGGGGCCGGACGGCCCCGCTTCGGTCGTTGGTGCCGGGTCTTGCGGATGTCTCGCCGGACGCTGTCTCCGTCAGCCGCGCTCGCGCATCAGCCGCGCCTTCTGGCGCTGCCAGTCGCGCTTGGCCTCGGTTGCGCGCTTGTCGGCGAGCTTCTTGCCCTTGGCGATGCCGAGCTGCAGCTTGGCCCGGCCCTTGTCGTTGAAGTAGAGCTTGAGCGGAACCAGCGTCATGCCCTCGCGCGCCGTGTTCTGCCAGAGCTTCGCCAGCTCCCGCCGCGAGACGAGGAGCTTGCGCCGGCGGCGCTCCTCGTGGCCGAAGGCCTTGGCCTGGGCGTAGGCCGGGATGTAGCCGTTGATGAGCCAGAGCTCGCCGCCCTCGACCGCGGCATAGCTCTCGGCGATGTTGGCCTTGCCGGTGCGCAGGCTCTTCACCTCCGAGCCTTCGAGCACGATGCCGGCCTCGAGGTCGTCCTCGATGAAGTAGTCGTGCCGAGCTCGGCGGTTCTCCGCCACGAGCTTCTGCGGCTTCTGGTCCTTGGCTGCCATGATCGCGCCCGCCTACTTGAGCGCTGCGCGCCTGTCCAGAGCGCCCGGAGCCAACGCCCGGCGGCAGCTACACGATCGACGACTTCATCCCCAAGCCGTCCGTCCGGCCCGACTCAGTTGATGAGGCCCGCGTGGCGCATCGCCCCGCGCATCCGCTCGCGCGTCGGCTCCTCGACGGTCAGCATCGGCGAGCGCACCTCCTCGGTGCACTTGCCGAGCAGCGACAGCGCGAACTTGGTCGGCGCCGGGTTCGGCTCGGCGAAGCAGGCGCGGTGCAGCGGCATCAGCCGGTCCTGGTAGTCGAGCGCGCGGGCGAAGTCGCCGGCGAGCATCGCCTCCTGGAACTCCGACGACAGCCGCGGCGCCACGTTCGCCACCACGCTGATGCAGCCGACACCGCCATGGGCGTTGAAGCCGAGCGCGCTCGCATCCTCGCCGGAGAGCTGGATGAAGTCCGTGCCGCAGGCGATCCGCTGCTCGGAGACGCGGGTGATGTCGCCGGTCGCGTCCTTCACGCCGACGATCCGCGGCAGGCGGGCGAGCTCGCCCATGGTCGCCGAGCTCATGTCGACGACCGAGCGGCCGGGGATGTTGTAGATCAGGATCGGCAGCTCGACCGCATCGTGCAGCGTCCGGAAGTGGTGGTAGAGGCCGCGCTGGCTCGGCTTGTTGTAATAGGGCGTGACCACGAGCGCCGCATCGGCGCCGACGCCCTTGGCAAACCGCATGAGCCGCACCGACTCGTCGGTGTTGTTGGACCCGGCGCCGGCGATCACCGGGATGCGGCCGGCGGCAGTGCGCACGACGAGCTCGATCACGTGCTCGTGCTCCTCGTGGGTCAGCGTCGGCGTCTCGCCGGTGGTGCCGACCGCGACGAGGCCGTGGCTGCCCTCCTCGACGTGCCATTCGACGAGCTCGACCAGCGCCTTCTCGTCCACGGCGCCGTTGCGGAACGGAGTGATGAGCGCGGGGATCGAGCCTCGGAACATGGCGGGGAGAGTCCTTCGGAAAAAGCCGGCGCGACCCTAGGCGCGAACGCCGCCGGCCGCAAGGATCAGCCGAGCCTGGCGCTTGCGGTCACGAGGGTCGCGGGACGTCGCGGGTGAAGGAGAGCGACCTCGTCCTGACCTGCGCGTCGCCTCAGCGGATGCTGGCACCGCGCCGGCTTTCCGTCGCGTCCCTGACCGGCTCATGCAGCGTGTATTGCGCCTCCGGGCGCAGGGTCTCGCGCTGGGTGATGAGCCGGGCGCTGTGGCCGCCGCTCAGGAAGGACCAGAGCCAGCTGATCGCGACGGCGATCCGGCTCCGGGTGCCGATCAGGAAGTAGATGTGGGCGACGCCCCAGATCCACCAGGCGAGCCCGCCGGTGAGCCGGACGCGGCCGAAGTCGATCACCGCGGCGCTGCGCCCGACGGTGGCGAGGTTGCCGAGGTGGCTGTAGGTGAAGGGGCCGGGAGGCGTGTGGCTGCCGAGCCGGGCGCGGATCAGCTTCGCCACGTAGGCGCCCTGCTGCTTCGCGGCCGGGGCAAACCCCGGCACCGGCTTGCCGTCGACGACGACATGCGCCGTGTCGCCGATGACGAACACGTTCGGCAGGCCCGGGGCGGTCAGGTCGGGCTCGACCATCACCCGGCCGGCGCGGTCGGCCGGCGCGTCGAGCCAGCGCGCCGCTTCGGAGGCCTGCACGCCGGCGGCCCAGATCACGGTGCGCGCCGGCACGGGCTCGTCGCCGATGCGGATGCCCTGGTC
>JBDHSS010000390.1:0-3112 GCA_039808205.1 Paracoccaceae bacterium
CGCCGTAGAGCAGGAACTTCTCGGTCAGCGTCGTCTTGCCGGCGTCCGGGTGCGAGATGATCGCGAAGGTGCGGCGGCGGGCGATCTCCGGTGGCAGCGGCGGGTGGTTCGAGGCGCGGTCGGGCATGGAGCGCCATATAGGCGCCGCCGCGCGGGACGGGAAGGGGAAAGCAGGTCCGTCAGGAACGGCGCGCACGACGCCCTAGCGGGCGATGCAGATCGCGTCGGGCGTGCAGGGGGCGAGACTGCCGGCGCCGGCATAGGCGACGGCAGGCGTGGCGGCGCCTGCCAGGCCGGAGCCGGCGCCGAGCGCGGTTGCGAGCGCGGCGAGGGTGGCGACGCCGGCGAGGGAGGCGGCCAGCACTGCGCCGCGCGAGCGGATCGGCCCTGTCGCATAGCGGAACGGCTGCTCGATGAAATACCACGACAGCGTGGCGAGGACGAGGGCGAGCCCGAGGCAGGCGAGCGTCGCCCCCGGCGCCAGCGTGCCCCATGCGGCGCGCGCGAAGACCAGCACCGGCCAGTGCCAGAGATAGAGCGAGTAGGAGATCATGCCGACGAAGACGAGCGGCGCGGCGCCGAGGAGGCCGCCGACCCGGGTGCCGGAGCGGTTGGCCCAGAGGAGCGCCGCCGACCCGGCCACTGCCGGGATCGCCATCAGCCCGGAGGCGCCCGCGGGCGCGACCGGCATGAGGAAGACGGGAGCGATCACCGCCACCGCGCCGACGGCGGCGACGGGCTCGGCGAGACGCCGCGGCGCGCTCGCGGCGAGCGGCAGCATCGCGAGCAGGCTGCCGACGCCGAATTCCCACAGCCGATGCTGCAGCAGGAGCCCGTCCGCGGGGCCCGCGCGCAGCGCGACGACGAGGGAGGCGAGCGTGGCGAGGGCGACGTTCATCGGCGCCGACCGGCGTCCGTTGCCCGACCACGCGCAGAGCGCGGCGCCGATGGGCAGCAGCACGTAGAGTTGCGCCAGCACCGACAGCGGCCAGAGGTGCGCGAGCGGCGCCGTCGCCCCCGCCGCTTCGCCCACCCGCGCCAGCCAGAAGTTCGATGCCATGAGCAGCGCCGCCAGCGCCGACCGCGAGAGCCCCGCCACCTCGGTATCCTGCAAGAGCAGCGCGCCCGCCACGAGCGACGCGCCGACCACGGCGAGCAGCGCCGGCAAGAGCCGCCGCGCCCGCCGTTCGTAGAAATCCGCGATCGACAGCCGCGCCCGATCCGCGCGCATCGCCGCCGTCACCAGGTACCCCGAGACGACGAAGAAGACGCTGATGCCGGTCTGCCCGCCGGGAACCGCACCGAACCCGGCGTCGGTCAGCACGATCGCGAGGATCGCGACACCGCGCAAACCGTCTATGTCCGGCCGATACGGCCTGATTCCCACAAGTTCCGGCATTGGTTTTGGAGCTGCGATCCAGACTAAATTGTGCTCGGGCACCCATCCCTTGAGCACAACCACCATCGCCCGAAATTGTGCACCTGCACAAGGGCGTCGAATCACGTGAGCAGGAAGTTGCCGGCAGGTGGCTTCTGCCGAAAGCCGCGATGCAATCGGACCAAAGGCGATTGGGGGTTGCAACTCGGCGCGGCCCCGCCTATATCGCGATCAACAGCGGCGGATCGGGCACTGGATCGATCCTCCACCGGTATCTTGAACGGGCCGCGTGGCCCGTTTTTTGTTTTCTGGAGCGACCCTTGGTCGATCTGATCGCCAAAGCCGCCATCGACCGCCGACTCGCCGCGATCGTCGCGCCGACGATCGAGGGCCTCGGATTCGAGCTCGTCCGGCTGCGCCTGATGAGCGGCAAGCGCACCGTGCTGCAGGTCATGGCCGACCGGCCGGTCGGCGGCATCGAGGTCGACGACTGCGCCCGGATCAGCCGGGCGGTGTCGGCGGTGCTCGACGTCGAGGATCCTATCTCGGGCGAGTACGTGCTCGAGGTGTCCTCGCCGGGCATCGACCGGCCGCTGACCCGGATCAAGGACTTCGAGCGCTATGCCGGCTACGAGGCCAGGCTCGAGACCCACGAGCTTATCGACGGCCGCCGCCGCTTCAGGGGCGTGCTCGCCGGCGTCGAGGACGGCGAGGTGCTGATCGAGATCCCCGAAGGCACCATCGGCCTCGCCTTCGACATGCTGTCGGACGCGAAGCTCGTGCTGACCGACGCGCTGATCGCCGAGAGCCTCGCGGGGCGCAAGGCCGCCGGCTTCGACCCAGGCGATTTCGACGACATCGAGACCGATTCCGATTCCGAAGAGCCCGAGACAGACACCGAAACCGAGAGCGACGAAGAAGCGTCCGATGAGGAAGATGTGAAATGAGCGTGACCTCTGCCAACCGGCTGGAGCTCCTGCAGATCGCCGATGCGGTCGCTCGCGAGAAGATGATCGACCCCGCCCTCGTCATCGAGGCGATGGAGGATTCGCTCGGCAAGGCCGCCCGCTCGCGCTATGGCGCCGAGTACGACATCCGCGCGCAGATCGACCGCAAGACCGGCGACCTGCAGCTCACCCGCTACCGCCACGTGGTCGAGGAGCCGGAGAACCTGTTCACCGAGCTGACGCTCGAGGATGCGCGCCGGATCAAGCCCGACGCCGAGCTCGACGAGTACCTGACCGACCCGCTGCCGCCGATGGACTTCGGCCGCATCGCCGCGCAGTCGGCGAAGCAGGTCATCATGCAGAAGGTGCGCGAGGCCGAGCGGCTGCGCCAGTACGAGGAGTTCAAGGACCGCCAGGGCGAGATCATCAACGGCCTCGTCAAGCGCACCGAGTACGGCAACGTCATCGTCGACGTCGGCCGGGGCGAGGCGATCCTGCGCCGCGACCAGCTCATCCAGCGCGAAGCGTTCCGCAACGGCGACCGCGTGCGCGCGCTCATCAAGGAAGTGCGCCACGAGACCCGCGGCCCGCAGATCTTCCTCTCGCGCACCGCGCCCGAGTTCCTGGCCGAGCTCTTCAAGATGGAGGTGCCGGAGATTTACGACGGCATCATCGAGATCAAGGCCGTCGCCCGCGATCCGGGCAGCCGCGCCAAGATGGGCGTCATCTCCTACGACAGCTCGATCGACCCGGTCGGCGCCTGCGTCGGCATGCGCGGCAGCCGCGT
>JBDHSS010000391.1:0-3109 GCA_039808205.1 Paracoccaceae bacterium
CCGGATCGCCGCCCGCCGCCGCGATCGCCGCGGCGAGGTCGGCGGGCCCGAGCGGCGCCAGCCGCAGCGTGCGGCAGCGAGAGCGGATCGTCGGCAGGAGCCCGGCCGGGCGATGGCAGACGAGGATGAGCAAGGCGTCGGCCGGCGGCTCCTCCAGGATCTTCAGGAGCGCGTTGGCGGCGGCGGTGTTCATCTCGTCGGCGGCGTCGACGATGGCGACGCGGGGGCCGCCATCGGCGGCGGAGAGCTGGAAGAACCCCTTGAGGCTCCTCACCTCGTCGACGGTGATCGCGGTCTTCAGCCGCTCGGCCTTGTCGTCCCACGGGCGCCGCGCCAGGAAGAGCCGCGGCGAGGCGAGCGCCGCGAGCGCCCGGAACGCCGGATGCTCGGGCGCAACCTCGAGGCTCGCGGGCAGGATGCCCGCGATCAGCGCGCGGGACATGCGCCAGGCGAGCGTCGCCTTGCCGACGCCGCGCGGGCCGGTCAGGAGCCAGGCGTGCGGCAGCCGGCCGGCGCCGGCCGCGGCGAGAAACTGCGCCTCCGCCTCCGACTGGCCGAAGAGCACCGCGGTCTCGCGCGGGTGCGGCGCGCCGGGCAGGCGGTCGGGCTCCTCGGCCTCGCTCACGGCAGTGCCACCGCCGCGACCCGATCGGCGACCGCCTCGGCGCTGCCGCTGGCGTCGATCACCCGGCAGCGCGCCGGGAACTCGCGGGCGAGCGCGAGGAAGCCCGCGCGCAGCCTCTCCTGAAAGCCCGTGCCGAACTGCTCGAAGCGGTCCTCGGCGCCGCCGCGCGCGAGGCCGCGCGCGTGCGCCACGTCCGGCGCCAGATCGAGGATCAGCGTGAGGTCGGGCTCGACGCCGATGGCGAGCGTGTGCAGCGCATCGACGCTGGCGCGCAGGTCGGCGCGTGCCACCCCCTGATAGACCCGCGTCGAATCGGCGAAGCGGTCGGTGAGCACGGTCGCGCCGCGCGCCAGCGCCGGGCGGATCGTCCGCTCCAGGTGATCGCGCCGCGCCGCGGTGAAGAGCAGGATCTCGGTCTCGGGCGACCAGCGCGCCGGCTCGCCCTCGACGAGGAGCCGGCGGATCAGCTCGGCCCCGTCGGCGCCGCCGGGCTCGCGCGTCTCGACCACGTCGGCGCCAGCCGCGCGCAGTCGCTCGGCGAGGCGGCGGAGCTGGGTCGACTTGCCGGAGCCGTCGATGCCCTCGAAGCTGATGAGCCGCCCCGCCACGCCGCCCCCCGCGCGCCCTGACTCAGTGACCGGGCAGGTAGCTGACCGCCCGGTCGCGCGTCAGCATCGCTGCCGCCTGCAGCCGGGTGACGAGGCCGCCGCGCGGCACGTCGGCGCCGGCGACCAGGTCGAAGCGCACCGGCGCCTTGCCGGGCACCTCGACGACGAGCGCCGCGACCGGCGCGCCCTTGGCGATCGGCGCCTCGATCGGCGCCTGATAGACCACCCGCGCCGTCATGCCCGAGCGGTCCTCGCGCGGCACCAGCATCTGCAGCGCGCGCGGCGCCACGAGCGCCACCTGAGGCTCTGCGCCGAGCCAGACGTCGGCCACCGCGACCGTCTCGCCGGCGTCGAAGAAGCGCACCACGTCGAAGGCGCCGAACGCCCACTGCACCACCGCCTTGGTCTCGGCGGCGCGCTCGGCCTCGGACGCGAAGCCGCCGACCATGAACAGGATGCGCTGGCCGTTCTGCATCGCCGAGCCGACGAGGCCATAGCCCGCCTCGGCGGTGTGGCCGGTCTTCAGCCCGTCGACGCCGAGGCCGAGCTTCAGGAGCGGGTTGCGATTCGGCTGGTGGATGCCGTTCCAGGTGAACTCGGTCTCCTGGAAATACTTGTAGTCCTCGGGGAAGTCGTCGATCAGCCGCTGCGCGAGCCGCACCAGGTCGTGCGCGCTCATCACCTGCCCTTCGGCCGGCAGGCCCGAGGCGTTGACGAAGCGCGAGTTGGTGAGCCCGAGCTCCTTGGCGCGCTTGGTCATCTGCTCGGCGAAGGTCGCCTCGCTGCCGGCGAGGCCCTCGGCCACGACGACGCAAGCGTCGTTGCCCGACTGCACGATGATGCCCTGGATCAGGTCGCCGACGCGCACCTTGGTGCCGGCCTCGACGAACATGCGCGAGCCTTCCATCGACTGCGCGTGCGGGCTGACCAGGAACTCGCTGTCCTTGCTGACCCGGCCGTCGCGGATCGCCTCGAACAGCATGTAGAGCGTCATCAGCTTCGACATCGACGCCGGCGGCATCGGCCGGTCGGCATCCTTCTCGTACATCACCATGCCGGTGCCGTCGTCGATGACCAGCGCCTCGCGCGCCTTGGTCTCGAAGGCCGCCGCGAGGCCGGGCAGCGCTGCCAGCGCCACGAGCGCGGCGAGGGGTGGGACGAGGCGGAAGCGTAGGGTCATGCGCGCAAACTCCCGGCCGCTCGCCGCGCGGCCGCGAGCCCATGCAGTAGAGCACCCGCGCGTGCGTGTCAAAATCCACCATTGGTTGTATCAACCACCGGGCGCTGCCGCAACGCGGTAACCCGCACCTTCACGGGCACGGCACCGATGCCGAGCGCGTCGGCGGCCTCGTTGGAGAGCCTGAGCGGCGGCCCCGAGCGGCCGGCGGCATAGAGCGCCACCTCGACGGCGGCACCGGAGGCGAGGTTCACCGCCTCGGCGCGCTCCGGCCGCTTCAGCCCCGCGACCGCCGCCCAGAGCCCGGCGGCGCCCTTCGGCTTGTCCCGGACCGCCGGCGCCTCGAGCAGGAAGACGCCGGGCTGCGGCCGGTCCTCGAAGCTGATCCGGAGCTGCCCGGGCGTGCCGGGGGGCTCGCCGGCACGCGGCCCGCAGGCGGCGAGCGCTGCGACGACCGCCAGCACCCCGACCCGCCCGGCGCGCGTCCCCGCCCTGTTCCACCGACGACCCATCACCCGCGCGATGTACCCGCGCCGGCGGTGCGGGGGAAGAGGCCGCGGTACCCCCGTTGCCGCCCGCCGCCGCCAGGGCTATGGGAGCGGCGCACCGGGGAAGAGTGGCCGAGCGGTTTAAGGCACTGGTCTTGAAAACCAGCGATGGGCAACCATCCGTGGGTTCGAATCCCACCTCTTCCGCCAT
>JBDHSS010000392.1:0-3107 GCA_039808205.1 Paracoccaceae bacterium
CCGGCCCGGCGCTCGGCGCGGCCGCGGCCTTCTCCTGGGACGGGCTGCGGCAGATGGCGCGCGACCTCGCCAAGACGCCGTATGCCGTGGCGGAGGTGCCTGACGCCGCGATCCTCGAGGGCATCGACTACGACCTGCACAACCAGATCACCTATCGCGCCGACCGCACGCTCTGGGGCGACGTGCCGGGGGCGGCCAAGGTGCGCTTCTTCCATCCCGGGCGCTACTTCAAGGAGCCGGTGGCGATCTATGCGGTGGAGGACGGACAGGCGCGCGAGGTCGAGTTCTCGACCGACCTCTTCGACATGCCCGAGGGCCATCCGGCGCGCCAGCTGACCCGCGCCGGCTTCGCGGGCTTCCGGGTCATGGATCCGGACGCGAAGAACGACTGGATGGCGGTGCTCGGCGCGTCGTACTTCCGAACCTCGGGCTATTCCGGGCAGTTCGGGCTGTCGGCGCGCGGGCTCGCGATCGATCCGGGCGGACCGGGGCCGGAGGAGTTTCCCCGCTTCACGCGGTTCTGGCTGGAGCGGCTGCCCGAAGGCGGCATCACCATCTACGCGCTGCTCGAGGGGCCGCGGGTGACCGGCGCCTACCGGATGGCGACGCAGCACCGGCCCGGCGAAGGGGTGTTCCAGGACATCGACACCGACATCTTCCTGCGCGGCCACGTGGCGCGGCTCGGCGTGGCGCCGCTGACCTCGATGTTCTGGTTCGGCAAGAACAACCGCTTCATCGGCCCCGACTGGCGGCCGGAGGTGCACGACAGCGACGGGCTGGAGATGATGCTCGGCACCGGCGAGCGGATCTGGCGGCCGCTCAACAACCCGCCGCACGCGATGGCCAACGCCTTCGTCGCCGACAGCGTGAAGGGCTTCGGCCTCGCCCAGCGCGAGCGCAGCTTCGAGGAGTACCAGGACGACGGCGTGTTCTACGAGAAGCGCGCGACGACCTGGGTGGAGCCCAAGGGCGACTGGGGCGCGGGCTCGGTGATGCTGGTCGAGCTGACCACCAACGACGAGATCCACGACAACATCGTCGCGTTCTGGAACCCGGCGGCGCCGGCGGTCAGCGGCGCGGAGTACGCGCTCGGCTACAAGCTGAACTGGGTCGCCGACTCGCCGCCGCAGCCGGTGGCGCGCTTCATCGCCACGCGGCTCGGCATCGGCGGCGTGCCGGGCCAGCCGCGCCCGGCCAACACGGTGAAGTTCGTGCTCGACCTCGACGGCAAGGGCCTCGAGGGCCTCGACCGCTCGAGCGGGGTCGAGGCGGTGGTGGAGGCGAGCCGGGGCCAGGTGCGCCTCGTCTATGCCTTCCCGATCGCCACCACCGACCGCTGGCGGGTGACCTTCGATCTCGACATCGGCGAGCCCGAGCCGGGCGATGCGCCGATCGACCTGCGGCTGTTCCTGCGGCACGAGGGGCAGGCGATGTCGGAGACCTGGATCTACCAGGTGTTCCCGTCGCAGCTGCGCCAGCTGCTGGCGGAGCACGCCTGAGGAGGCATGCCGAGCGAGCCTCGGCTCAGGCGACGCCGAGCCGGTCGCGGATGAAGGAGAGCGCGAGCCCGAGCCCGTCCGGTGCGATGCCGTGGCCGACGCCGCGCGAGACGTGGGTGCGGACCTGCACCCCGGCCGCCTCGAGCGCCGTGGCGGCTTCGGCGAGGCTCGCGTAGGGCACCATCGGATCCTGGTCGCCGTGGATCAGCAGCACCGGCGGGCGGGTGACGATCTCGGCCGGCAGGCGCTCGGGGGCGAGGAGGCGGCCCGAGAAGCCGACGATGCCGGCGAGCGCCGCCTTTCGGCGGAGCCCCACGTGCAGCGCCATCATCGTGCCCTGGCTGAAGCCGACGAGGATGGTGCGCTCCGGGCCGATGCCCTCGCCCGCCAGCGCGTCGAGCCAGCCGTCGAGGAGCGCATAGGAGCGTTCGGCGCTGGCGCGTGCGATCGCCTCGGGGCTGCCGTCGAGCCAAGGGATTGGAAACCACTGGTATCCCATCGGGTTCGCCGCCGACCGCTCCGGCGCGTTGGGCGCGAGAAAGCGGGTGCGCGGCAGGTGCGGCGCCAACGGCTCGGCGAGGCCGAGGAGGTCGGCGCCATCGGCGCCATAGCCGTGCAGGAAGACGACGACGCTGTCGGCCTCGCCGGCAAGCGCTGGCCGCTCGGGCCCGGTCAGGGTGGTCATCGGGCGTCTCCCGCGGCTGTCGGGCACGGGCTTTAGGCAAAATCACGGGTGGCGGCAAGCCACGCTCCCGCCCGGCCGCGCGCTGCGCTAGGCTGCCGCGCAGGAGGACAGCCGTTGCATGCCATCGCCCACGCCGCCGAGGTCTTCATCGCCACCTACGGCGCGCCGGCGCTGTTCGTGACGCTGGCGCTCGAGAGCCTCGGCGCTCCGGTGCCGGGCGAGAGCGCGGTCGTCATCGCCGCGGCCGCGGCGGCGCGCGGCGAGATCGACATCCGCGCCGTGGTGCTCGCGGCTTTCCTCGGGGCGGTGCTCGGCGACAACATCGGCTATCTGATCGGCCGCAAGCTCGGGCGGCAGACGCTCGTCCGCTACGGCGGCCGCTTCGGCGTGACCGACGCCGCGATGGCGAAGGCCGAGGCGATCACCGCGCGCTGGGGGCCGCTCATGGTGGTGAGCGCCCGCTTCGTCGTGCTCCTGCGGCAGCTGAACGGCCTCGTCGCCGGCTCGACAGGCATGCCGTGGCTGCACTTCCTGGCGGCGAACGTCGTCGGCGCCGCGCTCTGGGTCGGGGTGTGGACGACGCTCGCCTACAAGCTCGGCCAAGACACCGCGATCGTGCCCTACCTCTGGCACCACCTGAGCCTGCTGGCGGCGGTGCTGGTGCCGGCGCTGATCGTCGTCATGCTGCTGCTCCGCCTCCGGCGGACGGAGTAGATCAGCGCACCCCCTCGCGGCCGACGCTGACGCGGTAGTAGGCCCAGAGCAGCCGCGCCGCGACCGCGCGCCACGGCGACCAGGCCTCGGCCATCGCGCGCAGCTCGCGCTCGCGCGGACGGGCGGGCAGCGCGAAGAGCCGCGCCGCCGCCGCCTGCAGCGCGAGGTCGCCGGGCGCGAAGACGTCGGCGCGGCCGAGCGAGAACATC
>JBDHSS010000393.1:0-3106 GCA_039808205.1 Paracoccaceae bacterium
CCGAACCTGATGACGCAGATGCTGCTGCGCGCCTCGAACGGCGTCGGCTACACCAACTATCCCGACAACGTGGTGCGCAGCTTCGTCGCCCGCGCCGCGCTGTCCGGCGTCGACGTGTTCCGGGTGTTCGACTCGCTCAACTGGGTCGACAACATGCGCGTCGCCATGGACGCGGTGCTCGAGTCGGGCAAGCTCTGCGAGGCGGCGATCTGCTACACCGGCGACATCTTCGACCCCGCGCGCGCGAAGTACGATCTCGACTACTACGTGCGCATGGGCAAGGCGCTGCGAGACGCCGGCGCCCACGTCCTCGGCATCAAGGACATGGCCGGGCTCCTGAAGCCGACCGCGGCCTATGCGCTCGTCAAGGCACTGAAGGAGGAGGTGGGCCTGCCCGTCCACTTCCACACCCACGACACCAGCGGCATCGCCGCGGCCAGCATCCTCGCGGCGACCCGCGCGGGGGTCGACGCGATCGACGGGGCGATGGACGCCTTCTCGGGCGGCACGTCGCAGCCCTGCCTCGGCTCGATCGTCGAGGCGCTGCGCCACACCGACCGCGACACCGGGCTCGACGTCGCGGCGATCCGGGCGCTCTCGGACTACTGGGAGGCGGTGCGCGTGCAGTACGCGGCCTTCGAGAGTGGGCTGATCTCGCCTGCGTCCGAGGTTTACCTGCACGAGATGCCCGGCGGGCAGTTCACCAACCTCAAGGCGCAGGCGCGCTCCATGGGCCTCGAGGAGCGCTGGCACGACGTCGCCGAGATGTACGCCGAGGTGAACCAGATGTTCGGCGACATCGTGAAGGTGACGCCCTCGTCGAAGGTCGTCGGCGACATGGCGCTGATGATGGTGGCGCAGGGCCTGACCCGCGCCGAGGTCGAGGATCCGGCCATCGAGGTCGCGTTTCCCGAGAGCGTCGTCGACATGATGAAGGGCAACCTAGGCCAGCCGCCGGGTGGCTGGCCGAAGCCGCTGCAGAAGAAGATCCTCAAGGGCGAGCCGGGGTCGACCGCGCGGCCCGGCGCGGCGATGCCGCCGGCCGATCTGGCGGGTCTGCGGGCAAAGCTCGAGAAGGAGGCCGGCGAGACGGAGGTCGACGACGAGGATTTCAACGGATACCTGATGTATCCCAAGGTGTTCTCCGACTACCTTCATCGGCACAACGACTATGGCCCGGTGCGGACGCTGCCGACGCCGGTCTACTTCTACGGCATGGAGCCCGGGCAGGAGGTTTCGGTCGAGATCGACCCCGGCAAGACGATCGAGGTGCGGCTGCAGGCGGTCGGGGAGACCAACGCCGAGGGCGACGTGCGGGTCTTCTTCGAGCTGAACGGCCAGCCGCGCACCGTGCGCGTCCCCGACCGCAAGGCGCAGGCCTCGGCACCGAAGCGCCCCAAGGCCGAGGCCGGCAATCCCCTCCACATCGCTGCGCCGATGCCCGGCGTCATCGCCAGCGTCGCGGTGGCGGTCGGCCAGCCGGTGCACGCGGGCGACCTGCTGCTGACGATCGAGGCGATGAAGATGGAGACCGGGCTCTACGCCGACCGGCCGGGCCTTGTGCGCACGCTGCACATCCAGCCGGGCGCGCAGGTCGACGCCAAGGATCTGCTGGTGGAGCTGGCCCCGGCCTGAGCGTCGCGGGCCTCGCGGCGTGCGGGGCTCAGACCAGCCGGCGCACGCGCAGACGCGTCAGGCGATTGTGCTCGCGGCCGAGCACCTCGAAGCGGAAGCCGTGGAAGCTGAACACCTGGCCTTCGTCGGGGATCGCCTGCGCCTCGTGGATGACGAGGCCGGCGATGGTGTTGGCCTCCTCGTCGGGCAGGCTCCAGGCACACGCGCGGTTTAGGTCGCGGATCGTCACGCTGCCCTCGACCTCGACCGAGCCGTCGGGCTGCGGCTCGATGCCGACCGGCTCCTCGACGTCGTGCTCGTCGGCGATGTCGCCGACGATCTCCTCGAGAATGTCCTCGAGCGTGATGAGTCCCTGCAGCGCGCCGTACTCGTCGACGACGAGCGCAAAGTGGGTGCGGCGGCGCAGGAACTCGCGCAGCTGCTCGTCGAGCGGCGTCGTCTCGGGCACGAAGTAGGGCGGCATCGCCACGTCCATCACGTCGAAGCCCTCGAGCGCGCCGACGAGATTGTGCTCGCGGACGAAGCGGTGCACGGCGCGCGACAGATCCTTGGCATGGATCACGCCGACGATGTTCTCGGGCTCGCCGCGGAAGATCGGGATCCGGGTGTGCGGCGAGTTGATCGCCGTCTCCAGGATCGCCTCGGGCGCCTCGTCGGCATCGATCATCTCGATGTCGCGCCGGTGCATCATCACCTCCTCGACCTGGCGCTGGCCGAGGTCGAGCGCGCCGAGCAGCCGGTCGCGGTCGGCCTTCTCGACCGCGCCCTCGAAGTGGTGCAGCTCGATCGCGCCGGCGATCTCCTGCTGCGCCGAGAGGAAGTTGGCCTGCGGATCGACGGCGACGCCGAAGAGCCGCAGCACCAGGCGCACGAAGGCGCGCACCGCGGCGAGAAGCGGCGTCAGCACCCGCACGAAGCCGCGCATCACCCGAGCGACGCGAACCGACATCGCCTCCGGGTTGGTGATCGCATAGGTCTTGGGCATCACCTCGGCAAAGACGAGGACGAGCGCGGTCGTCACCACCGTGGCGATGGCGATGCCGCTGTGGCCGAAGAGCCGGGTGAAGAGCGAGGTGGCGAGCGAGGCGGCGAGGATGTTGGCGGCGCTGTTGCCGAGCAGGATCGCGCCGATCAGCCGCTCCTTGTCGTCGGTGAGCGCGAGCGCCTCGGCGGCGCCCTTCGAGCCGCGCTCGGCGAGGCCGTGCAGCCGCCCGCGGCTCGCGGTGGTGAGCGCGGTCTCCGAGCCCGAGAACAGCGCCGACAGCCCGAGCATGACCACGATCGCGGCGCCGGTGAGGAGGAGCGCGGCGAGCGGCGTGGCCTCGGTCAGGGCGGTCATGGCTCGGTCCTCGTCGCGGCGGCGCGGGCTTCAGGGTATGCGGTCACGCGTGTCCGCTTCAAGCGGCGCCGCCGGCGCCGCCAGCGGATGCTTCTCGAGCACGAGCTCGCGCAGGCGCGCATCGAGCACGTG
>JBDHSS010000394.1:0-3095 GCA_039808205.1 Paracoccaceae bacterium
GTCAGCTTCGAGCAGGCGGTGGTCGCCAACATGACCGGCATGACCGTGGCGAAGCGCGGCTGCCACGGCTACACCGTGGAGGCGGGCACGCCGATCATGGAGGCGGCGAAGCTCTGGGATCCCGAGGCGCTGCTCGAAGGGCCGGGCATCGTCGACTACGTGGTCGGCGCATCCCCGGGACCGGGCGTCTTCGTGCTCGGCACCATCGAGCACCCGCGCCAGCGGCATTACCTCAACCTCTACAAGCTCGGCGAGGGGCCGATCTACTGCTTCCACACCCCCTACCACCTCTGCCACCTCGAGGTGCCGACGACGATCGCGCGCGCCGCACTCTTCCACGACGCGGCGATCGCCCCGGCCGGCGGCCCTTGCGTCGAGGTGGTGGCCGTCGCCAAGCGCGACCTCAAGGCCGGCGAGGTGGTGGACGCGCTCGGCGGCTATCTCGTCTACGGCGAGGCCGAGGACGCGGCCGAGACCGCGAAGGCCGGCCACCTGCCGATCGGCGTCGCGGTCGGGGCGACGCTCGTGCGCGACGTGGCCAGGGACGCGGTCCTCACCTACGCCGACGTCGAGCTCCCCGAGGGCCGCCTCGTCGACCGGCTCCGCGCCGAGCAGGCGGCGCTCTTCGGGCTGGCCGCCGCGGCGGAGTGAGGCGGCGCTTGACCTCTGCCCGGGATTAGCCAAGTATCTGGCTAACCCCGGAGGGCGCGCTCGATGCGGACGGTCAAGATCCATGAGGCCAAGACCCAGCTTTCCCGGCTGATCGCCGCGGTGGAAGCCGGCGAGGACATCGTGCTGGCGCGCGGCGACACGCCGGTCGCCCGCCTCGTGCGCATCGGCGGCCCGGTCCCCGAGCGCCGCTTCGGCGCCATGCGCGGGCGCGCGCGCGTCGGCTACGCCTTCTTCGATCCGCTGCCGGAGGCCGAGCTCGCTTCCTGGGAGTGAGCGTGGCGCCGCTCCTTCTCGACACCCACGCGTTCCTCTGGTGGCTCGACGGCGACCCGCGCCTGTCGGCCGCCGCCCAGGCCGCGATCGGCGACGGGCGCCGCGGCGTTCTCGTCAGCGCCGCCTCGGCCTGGGAGATCACCACCAAGCACCGGCTCGGCAAGTTGCCCGGCGCCGCGGAGGTCGCGCTCGACGTCCAGGGATGCGTTGCCGGCCAGGGATTCGAGGCGCTCGCCATCACGCTTGCCGACGCCGAGCGGGCCGGCCGCCTGCCGGGACCGCACCGCGATCCGTTCGACCGGATGCTGATTGCCCAGGCGCAGGCGCGCGGCCTCGTGCTCGTCTCGAACGAGGCGCTGTTCGACGGCTACGGGGTGTCGCGGCTCTGGTAGGCCCCTATCCCTCGAGCAACCCCGCCGCCGCCGCGGGGAAGGCTTGCTCCGCCGCCTCCGACCACCATATGGTCCTGCCAGGAGGTCCTGTTCGGAGGTTCCGATGCCTGAGCCGATCCGCGTGCCCTTGTCGGAGCTCAAGGTGAACCCCGGCGGCTATCTCGAGAGCGCCCGGCAGCGGCGGGTGCTCCTGACCCGGCGCGGCAAGGTGGTGGGCGAGCTCGTTCCGCTCGACGATCCGGGCGCCGCGCCGATCCGGCCGCTCCTCGGCATCGGCCGCGACCTCATCGCGCTCGACCCCGCGCTCGACCTGACCGAGCCCGTCGAGGCGCCCTGGGACGACACCCCGGCCCTGCGGTGATCCTGCTCGACACCTGCGCGCTGCTCTGGCTCGCCGCCGGGCTTGCGCCCCGCTCCGGCGTCGCCGAGGCGCTGGAGGCGGCGCGCGCCGACGACGGCGTCCTCGTCTCGCCGATCTCCGCCTGGGAGATCGCGCAGAAGGAGCGGAAGCGCCCCGGCGCCCTCGGCCTCGCGGCACCGCCGCTCGCGGTCTTCCGGCGCATTGCCACCCAGCCGGGCGTGCGCCTCGCGCCGCTCACCCCGGAGATCCTCGTGGCCTCGGTCGCGCTCGACGGCCTCGCCACCGAGGATCCCGTCGACCGGATGATCGTCGCCACCGCAATGGCCATGGGCGCGCGGCTCCTCACCGCCGACGCGCGGATGCTGGCGTTCCCCCCGGTCCGGACGATCGACTACGGCCGCACCGGCTGAGCCCCCTACCCCGCGACCAGCCCCGCCGCCTCGTCGGCGATGGCGAGCGAGGCGGTGAGCCCCGGGCTCTCGATGCCGTAGAGGCTGACGAGCCCGGCGAGGCCGTGGCTCTCCGGCCCCTCGATGACGAAGTCGGTGGCCGCCCCGCCCGCGGGCGCGAGCTTCGGGCGGATGCCGGTATAGTCGGGCGCGAGCGCGCCCTCCGGCAGCCCCGGCCAGTAGCGGCGGATCGCGGCATAGAAGCCGTCGCCCCGCCGCGGATCGAGGCGGTAGTCGATCCCCTCGATCCACTCGGTATCCGGGCCGAACCTGCCCCGCCCGCCCATGTCGATCGTGAGGTGCACGCCGAGGCCGTCGCGCTCGGGGACGGGATAGATCAGGTGGTCGAAGGGCACCCGGGCAGCGACGCTGAAGTAGTTGCCCTTGCAGTAGAAGACCTCGCGCCGCCAGGGCGCGACCAGCCCCTCGATCGCCGCGCCGACCGCGCCGGCGAAGAGCCCGGCGGCGTTGACGAGGATGCCGGTCTCGAGCGTCACCCGCTCGCCCGCGCTCTCGGCCTCGACCACGAAGCCGCCGGCCGCCGGCCGGGCGGCGAGAAACCGCGTCGCGAGCGCGATGGCGCCGCCGGCGTCCTCGATCTCGCCCTCAAGGCTCAGCATCAGCGCGTGGCTGTCGATGATCCCGGTCGAGCCCGACAGGAGCCCCGCGCTCGCCCGGAGCGCAGGCTCCATCGCGGCGAGCTCGGGCCCCGAGAGGAAGCGCATCGCCTCGACGCCGTTCGCCGCCGCCGCCGCGGCGATGCCGTCGAGCTGCCCCTCCTGCTCCGGCTCGGTCGCGACGATGATCTTGCCGATCCGCCGGTGCGGCACGCCGTGGGCGGCGGCGTAGGCGTAGAGCATCCGCCGGCCCTCGACGCAGAGCCGCGCCTTCGCCGAGCCCTGCGGGTAGTAGATGCCGGCGTGGATCACCTCGGAGTTGCGCGCGCTG
>JBDHSS010000395.1:0-3094 GCA_039808205.1 Paracoccaceae bacterium
GGCCGCCGGCGCGCTCGCGCCCGCCGATGCGCAGCGCCTCGCGGCGCTACTCGCCGGGCGCGAGTGGACCTGGCTCGCCGGCAATCACGACCCGGCGCTGCCGGCGCTCGGCGGCAGCCACCGCCGCGAGCTCGCGATTGGCCCGCTGGTCTTCCGCCACATCGCCGAGCCGGGCGCCACGGCCGAGGTCTCCGGGCACTACCACCCCAAGCTCCGCCTCGCCCTCGGCGGCCGCGCGGTCAGCCGGCGCTGCTTCCTGCACGATGGCCGCCGGCTGATCCTGCCGGCCTTCGGTGCCTATACCGGCGGCCTGCGCAGCGACAGCCCGGCCTTCGCCGGGCTGCTCGGTCCGGGCGCCCGCGCCGTCCTGACCGGCGAGCCTTGCGTCAGCGTGCCGCTGCGTTAGGCGGAACTGAATACCGAAGCTCGGGCGCAGGCCGGAGCAAGTCCCGGGCCGGCAGGCAAACGCATGCGTTTTCCGGGGCCGCGCCGTCACCCCTCGCGCAGCCGCGGCGGCAGCCCGGCGGGGCGCGGCATCTCGCCCTCGAAGAGCTGCTCGAGATCGAGGGTCGAGGCGACGCCGACGCGGTCGAAATTCGCCTCAAGCCACTGCTCGGCCCAGCGCCGGCCGCGGTCGAACAGGAGCTGCAGGTAGCCCCATTCGGCGTTGAGCTTGCTGGAGGCCGCGAGATCCTGCACCTCGTCGTCGACGTGGATCAGGTGCAGGAAGCACTCCGAGACGAGCCCGTCGGCGCCGCGCGGCCGGATGCCGGTCTCCTTGGCGAGCGCGAGCGTGCGCAGCTCCTTCACCAGGCTGGTGTTGAAGCTGATCTCGTTCATCCGGTTGATGATGTCGCGCGCGGTCCGCGGCAGCTCGCGCCGGACGAAGGGGTTGATCTGCACGATCACCACGTCGGGGCTCGCGGTGTTGACGATGAGCGGGAAGAGCGCGGGGTTGGCCGAGAAGCCGCCGTCCCAGTAGGCTTCGCCGCCGATCTCCACCGCCTTGTAGAGCTGCGGCAGGCAGGCCGAGGCGAGCACCGCCTCGGCGCCGATCTCGCCGGTCGAGAACACCCGCGGCAGGCCGGTGCGGACGTTGGTGGCGGTGACGTGCACGGTGATCCCGCCCGCGGCGTTCACCCGGGCGAAATCGATGCTGTCGCGGAGGAGGTCGCGTAGCGGGTTGATGTCGAACGGGTTGAGCTCGTAGGGCGAGAACAGCCGCCCGAGGCCCTCGAGCATCAGGTAGCCGGGCGAGCGGTCGAGGCTGAAGCGGCCGGCGGCGCGGTCGAGCCAGGTGCGTTGCGCGGGCGAGAACCGCGCCGCATCGCTGACCGCCTTCCAGAAGGCGCCAAGCGCCGCGCGCGCGCCGGCCCGGCCGTCGCGGGCGAAGCCGTCGGCCAGCACCACGGCGTTCATCGCGCCGGCGCTGGTGCCGCTGATCGCGCGGATGTCGAGGCGATCGTCCTCGAGCAGCCGGTCGAGCACCCCCCAGGTCAGCGCGCCGTGCGACCCCCCGCCCTGCAGCGCGAGATTGATGGGCTTGGCCATGTCCGCTTGCTCCCGATGCCGCCGCGGCCCTCATGCCGGCTCGCCGGGCGGAGTGCAACCGGGGCGTCGCCGGGGGCGTCGTGGAACGGCTTGCGCTCCGCCGCGGGAAGCGGCTAAGAACGACGGAAATCGAGGCCAGACGGCCGCAACGGCCCGCGAGCGAGGTGAATACCCCCCATGGACACGATGGAGATCACGAAGTTCGTGGGGGCGATCTGCGGCAGTCTGCTGGTGTTCCTGCTGATCCACACCGCCTCGGGAGCGATCTTCTCCGTCGGCACCGATGCGGCCGCGTTCGTGGTGCCGGTCGAGGCCGCGGCGGGCGGCGAGGGCGGCGGCGGCAGCGAGCAGGTCGACGTGAACGCGCTGGTCGCCTCGGCCGACCCGGCCAAGGGCGAGGCGATCTTCAAGAAGTGCGGCGCCTGCCACAAGATCGACGGCACGAATGCCGTCGGGCCGCACCTGAACGGCGTGGTGAACCGGCCCGTGGCCTCGGTCGGCGATTTCGCCTATTCGGACGCGATGAAGGCGCACGGCGGCGACTGGACCCCGGAGAACATCTTCCACTTCCTCGAGAACCCGAAGAAGGTCGTGCCTGGCACCAAGATGTCGTTCGCCGGCCTGCCGAAGCCCGAGGACCGCGCCAACGTCATCGCCTTCCTGGAGCAGCACGCGAACTGAGCCTTGACGGCGCCCTGCCGGGCGCCACGGCGGGGAGTGGCTGACGGATTTGGCGCTGACGCTGACGGCATCGTAGCACGAGCCGAGCCCCCTTAACGCATGCGTTCGCTCGTGGGGCCGGCCCTTGCGTCCGAACTCTAGGCTTCACCCCACCGCGCGCGCCAGCAGCGCCGCGTGCACGCCGGGCGCCGCGGCGATGACGCCGGGCAGGAGCGGCGAGGGGCGGTTGTAGGCGAGCGCCTGCCCGGTGCGGTCGGTGACGCGGGCGCCGGCTTCCTGGGCGATCAGGTCGCCCGCGGCGAGATCCCACTCCCAACTCGCGCGAAAGGTGATTGTGGCGTCGAACCGCCCCTCGGCGACGAGGCACAGGCGATAGGCGATCGACGGCCGGAAATGGCGCTCGACCACAGGCGTGCCGCCCGGCCACAGCCCCGGCAGCATCTGGTTGCCGCTCGCGAGCAGCGTCGCGCCGTCGAGCCCGGTGCGCGCGCTCGCCGCGATCGCCCCGCCGTCGCGGGTGGCGCCGCGGCCGATCGCCGCGGAATAGGTGTGCGCCATCGCTGGCAGGTGCACGACGCCGGCGATCGGACGGCCCGCCTCCACCACTGCCACCGAGATCGCCCACGCCGCCTGACCGGCCAGGAAGGCGCGGGTGCCGTCGATCGGATCGACCACGAAGACCCGCGCCGCCTCGAGCCGCGCCGGCCCGTCCTCGCTCTCCTCCGACAGCCAGCCGTAGTCCGGCCGTGCGGCGCCGAGCCGCGCGCGCAAGAGTGCGTCGACCGCGAGGTCGGCCTCGCTGACCGGCCCGCCGTCCTCGGGCTTGTGGCGCACCGCGCCCGGCGCGCCGACGCGCGCCAGC
>JBDHSS010000396.1:0-3076 GCA_039808205.1 Paracoccaceae bacterium
TGGAACTTGACCTCGCACATCTCGAAGGGCGTCGAATGCCAGTGCCGCATCAGGTAGCGGATCAGCCCCTCGTCGTTCTGCACCGCCCTGGTGCCGCGGCCGTAGCTGACGCGCGCGGCCTGGGTGATGGCGGCGTCGTCGCCCATGTAGTCGATGACGCGGACAAGCCCGTGGTCGAGCACCTCGTGGGCCGTGTAGAGGTGCCGCTCCATCCCTTCGGAGGTGGCTCGCAGCGTCGGGCGGGCCTCGGACCGGGCCTCGGCGATCTCGGCCGACTGTTCGGGCGTCAGGGTCATGGGCGGTCCTCCGGTGTCGCGAATCGCATCCACTATATCTATGGGTTGGGCACCTGATAACCGCGATGGACGGTAGGCGCTCTGAAATTTGATGCGGCAAGGGCGTCCCGGCCACGGGGGACGCTTGGCGCCGGGGCGGCGGGGCTGCTAGGCTGGCGCGGAACGGCCGGAAAGGAGCCCGGAATGGCGTTGAGATACCTGCACACGATGGTGCGCGTGAAGGACCTGGAGGCGTCGATGGCGTTCTACCGTCTTCTCGGGCTGGAGCAGACGCGACGTTACGAAAGCGAACAGGGCCGCTTCACGCTGGTCTTCATGGCCCCGCCCGGCCAGCCCGAATGCCCGGTGGAGCTGACCTGGAACTGGGACGGCGACGCGGGCCTTCCCTCCGACAGCCGCCATTTCGGCCACCTTGCCTACGAGGTCGACGACATCTACGCGACCTGCGCGCATCTTCAGGCCAACGGCGTCACGATCAACCGCCCGCCGCGCGACGGGCACATGGCCTTCGTCCGTTCGCCCGATAACATCTCGGTCGAGCTTTTGCAAAAAGGCGCCGCGAAAGCGCCGGAGGAGCCTTGGGCAAGCATGGGCAACACCGGGCACTGGTAGGGCCTTGCGCGGTCCTCGCGGCCGCCGTGGCGGCAGCGCCCGGCGCGGCCGGTTGCCGGCTGGCGCTCGTCCTCGCGCTTGACATTTCGGCCTCGGTCGACGCCCGCGAGGACGAATTGCAGCGCGGCGGTCTTGCCCGCGCGCTGATCGCGCCCGAGGTGCAGGATGCGTTCCTTGCCGACCCCGGCCAGCCGGTCTGGCTTGCGGTCTTCGAATGGAGCGGGCCGCGGTCGCAGGTGGACCTCCTGCCCTGGCTCGAGATCGCGTCGGCCGGGGATCTCGACCTTGCCGCCCGGGCGGTCGCGGGAAGCAGGCGCAGCCGCGACGACATGCCGACGGCGATCGGCAACGCGCTTGGCCATGCGGCGACGCTCTTTCGCCACGGTCCCGGTTGCGCGGCGGGCACGCTGGATGTTTCGGGCGACGGCCGCAACAACGAGGGCTTTCCCCCCGCCTCGGCCTACCGCGCCTTCGACTTCGACAATGTCACGGTGAACGGGCTTGCCATCAGCGGCGGCGAGGCGGGCGTGGCGGACTATTACCGGGCCGAGGTGATCCGCGGCCCCGGCGCCTTCGTGATCGAGGCGGAGAATTTCCGCGACTACGAACGCGCGATCCGGGGCAAGCTCCTGCGCGAGTTGCAGGGGCCGGTGATCGGCGGCCTCCCCGGGGGCGCGCCGGGATGATCCGCATCGCCCTCCTTCTCGCGCTCATCGCCACGCCGGCGTTGCCCGCCTGCCGGCTCGCGCTCGCGCTCGGGATCGACGTGTCGCGCTCGGTCGACGCGCGCGACTATGCGATCCAGAAGGACGGGCTCCTCGCCGCGCTGGCCGACCGGGTGATCGTCGATGCCTTCCTGAAACCCGAGGACCACGTGGCGCTGGCCGTCTTCGAATGGTCCGGGCAGGCGCATCAGGACATCGTCCTCGACTGGACGGAAGTGGCGGGCGAGGCCGGGCTTCTGCGCATCCGCGGCGACATCGCCGCGCACGCCCGCGCCGCCGACCACCTGCCCACCGGCCTCGGCGCGGCGCTCGATTTCGGGCGGGATCTGCTCGACCGCGCGCCCGACTGTCTTGCCCGCACGCTCGACATATCCGGCGACGGGCGGTCGAACGACGGGCGCAAGCCGGAAGACGTCTACGCCGCCGGGGATTTCCGCGAGATCGTGGTGAACGGCCTGCCCATCGGCGGTCACGAGGCCGACATCGCGATCTACTACCGGACTCGGGTGATCCGCGGGCCCGGCGCCTTCGTCGAGATCGCCCGGACGCAGGACGACTATCCCCGCGCGATCCTCCGCAAGCTGGAAAAGGAACTGACCGAACAGCTTCTTGGCCGGGCTGAGGGTTCGGGACGGCCGGGCTGACAGCCCGGAAAACCCGGGTTCCGATCCCGCCGCCCGGGTCTCAGTCGACGATCTTCCAGTAGGAATCCTTGCGGATCACCTTGCCGTCGCGGAAGGTGTAGAAGTCGCATCCCCGGACGCGGATCCTCGCGCCCGCAGGGGTCGTGCCGGTCAGCAGCCATTTCGAGATGCCGGTGTTCCCGCAGGCAAAGTTCTCAACCTCGCCGTAATGGACGTCCGGCGTCGTCTCGAACCGCGTCATGAGCCCGCGCCGCACCTCGTCGCGCCCGATGTATCGGCGGCCATGCGGATCGGGGCCGCGTGGAAGGTCGAGGCTGCAATCCTGCGCAAAGAACGTCATGATCGCGTCGATGTCATGGGCGTTGAAGGCTGCCGCCAGGCGTTCGAGCGTCGCCGTGATGGATGTTTCGTCAGACATGGGCGCGCCTCGCCGGGTCGCCGGACCATGCGGGGATCATACAGATCGTCGCGGCCGGCGGCACGCGAAACTTGGCCGGCTTCAGTAGATATACCTGATCTGGTCGGTCCAGAACCGCTCCAGCCGCCGCAGGATCGCGTTGGCATCGTCGCCTGCGCCGAAGCCGATGGCCTGGCGCGTCTCGAGCATCTCCGCATGGCGGCGGAAGAGCGCGGCGACGGCCTCGCGCACGCTGCGGCCCCTCGCGGTCAGGCGCACGCGCACCGAGCGGCGGTCGACCTCGCAGCGTTCGTGGTGCATGTAGCCCATCTCCACGAGCTTCTTGAGGTTGTAGCTGACATTGGAGCCCTGGTAGTAGCCGCGGGTCTTGAGTTCGCCCGC
>JBDHSS010000397.1:0-3072 GCA_039808205.1 Paracoccaceae bacterium
CCGAAGAGCGGCCAGCCGCCCATGATGCCGAAGGCGTCGAGGTCGGGGTTGGCGGCGAGGATGTCGGTCATCGCCTGCACGCCCTTGGCACCGTCGTCGTTGGTGAAGACCGGGCAGCCGGCGACCTCGGTCCAGCCGCCTTCGCCGGCGAGCGCGCCGAGATCCTTCTGCCCGGTCAGCGCGTCGCGCATGCCCTGGGCACGGCGCAGGATGTTGTCAGCGCCCGGATTGCCCTCGATCGTGCAGATCTTGCCGCCGTCGGGCTTCTTCTCCTTGATGTACTCGCCGATCTTGTAGCCCATCAGGTAGTTGTCGGTGCCAAGATAGGTCTGGCGGAGGCTCGAGTCCTCCTTGGCGAGATCGGCGTCGACGGTCATCACCGGGATGCTGGGCGCCGCGGTGCGGATCGTCTGCGCGATGAGCTTGGCGTTCGAGGGCGAGATCGCCACGGCGGCGGTGTCGGCCTTGCCGAAGATGTCCTGCAGGATCTGCGCCTCGCCGGCCTCGTCGGAGGTCGAGGCGGGGCCGGTGTAGAAGCACTCGTACTCGGAGTCGGCATTCTCCGAGTTCCACTTCTCGCAACCCTGGTGGATCGCCTCGAAGAACGGGTTGTCGAGGCCTTTCACCACGATCACGAGCTGCTTCTTGGCGGCGAGCGCCGGGCTCGCACCAATCGCCATCGCCGCGGCGGCGACGAGCAGAAGAGACTTCCGCATTGCTTCCTCCCTGAGCCAGCGAGAGCCTCTTTGCGGACCCTCGAATCCAACAGCTAACCGTCGGGCCCGACCGCCGTCAACTTTTCTCGTGGTAAACGCACCTGCCGCGCAGCACCGGCCGGGGCATTGACGGCGCCATCCGCGCGGCGCACGAGCAGGGCCGACGCGAGGCGAGGGCGTGGCGGTGGAAGCGCGATACGTCGAGGTGGACTGCGGTCCGGCCGGCCGGCCGGCGCGCTTCGAGGCGCCCGCCGACCGGGTGACGGTCTGGGACGCGAAGGACGCAGGTGACGCCCTCGGCCGCCTGGATGCAGCAATCGCGGCCGGCGCCTGGGTGGCTGGCCACGCGAGCTACGAGCTCGGCTATGCGCTCGAGCCGCGGCTCGCGCCGCTCCTGCCGTCGCCGCGGCGGCTGCCACTGCTCGACTTCGGCGTCTTCCGCGACGGTCCCCGGACGCCGCAGCGGGTCGCGCCCGGCGGCGCGCTCTCGGCTTTCGAGCCGCGCTGGCGCCCGGCCGATCATGCCGCAGCCTTCGCGCGGGCCGCCGACTACATCCGCGCCGGCGACGTCTACCAGGTGAACCTGACGATGCCGCTCGACGGCCGCTGGCGCGGCGATCCCGCGGCGATCGGCGCGGCGCTTGCCGAGCGACAGCCGGTCGGGCACGGCGCGCGGGTCGCGCTCGGCGACGCGGTGCTGGTGTCGCGCTCGCCCGAGCTCTTCTTCGCGCTCGACGGCTCAGGGAGCATCGAGACCCGGCCGATGAAGGGCACCGCGCCGCGCGACCTCGACGCCGCGCGCGACGCGGCGCTTGCGACGGCACTCGCGGCGGACCCGAAGAACCGCGCCGAGAACCTGATGATCGTCGACCTGCTCAGGAACGACGTCGGGCGGATCGCCGAGATCGGCTCGGTGCAGGTGCCCGAGCTCTACGCCGTCGAGAGCTATGCGACCGTGCACCAGATGGTGTCGCGGATCACCGGCCGGCTGCGGCCAGGCGTCGGGCTCGGCGCAATTTTCGCTGCGCTCTTCCCGTGCGGCTCGGTCACCGGCGCGCCGAAGGTGCGGGCGATGGAGATCATCCGCGAGCTCGAGCCCTGGCCGCGCGAGGCCTATTGCGGCGCGATCGGCTGGGCCGGGCCGGACGGCCGCGCCGCGTTCAACGTGGCTATCCGCACGCTGATGCTGCTGCCCGACGGCGCGGCGATTCTCAACGTCGGCGGTGGCATCGTCGCCGATTCCACCGCGGCATCGGAATACGAGGAGGCACTGTGGAAAGCGCGTTTCGCCGCCCCGTTCCCGACGGGCTGACGCTCATCGAGACCTTCGGCCGCCGTGCCGGCCGCTTCGTCCACCTCGCCGACCACCTCGCGCGGCTGGAGTGCACGGCGCGCGCGCTCGGCATCGTCCGCGACGGCGACGCCATCGACCGGGCGCTCGCCGAGGTGACGGAAGACGAGGCACGGGTGCGGCTGACCCTCGACCGGGCCGGACGGCCAGCGATCGAGGCGCAGCCGCTGGCGCCGGTGCCCGCAGTGTGGACCGTCGCGATCCACCCGGACCGCCTCGACCCCGCCGACCCGTGGCTGCGGGTGAAGACCAGCGAGCGCGCGCGCTACGACCGGGCGCGGGCGGCGCTGCCGCCGGGCGTCGACGAGTGGCTGTTCCTGAACACGGCCGGCGAGGTCTGCGAGGGGACGATCACCAACGTCTTCCTGCGCCGGGAGGGCGGCCTGGTGACGCCGCCGCTCGCCTGCGGCCTCCTGCCGGGCATCCTGCGCGCGCGCCTCCTTGCCGACGGCGCCCGCGAGGCGATCCTGCGCCCGGAGGATCTGGCCGTGGGCGAGCTTCTCGTCGGCAACTCGCTCCGTGGCCTCCTGCCGGCGCGGCTGGCGGGCTGAGCCGACCCCGCCGCGCCGAGGCCCCTCAGCTCCGCGGCTTGGCGTTCTCCGGGTCATAGAGCGGCCTATAGCCGACGCCGGCAACCTCGACCGGATAGGTCTCGCCGAAATACTGCACTGCGAGCTTGCGGCCCTCCTGGCAGTAGTCCCACGGCAGATAGGCGAGCGCGATGTTCTTCCCCACGCTCGGGCCGAAGGCGATCGACGTGGTGTAGGACCGCCGCCCGAGCGCGTCGACCAGCGTCTCGCCGGTCGCAGGATCCAGCACCGGCAGCGTCCCGACCGGGTAGCGCGCGACGCCGCTCGCATCGACGTTGTCGGTCATGACGAGCGTGCAGAGCATCGCCGGCTGGTGCTCGCGCGCGCGATACTCCAGGTGCTTCGCCTTGCCGCGGAAATCCGCCTCCTTGACCTTCGGCCGCGCGAGATCGGCCTCGAGCAGGTTGTACTCGGT
>JBDHSS010000398.1:0-3064 GCA_039808205.1 Paracoccaceae bacterium
GCTCGACTCCGAGCTCTTCGAGGCGCTGCGCGCGGCGCGCGCCGGCAGCGTCGTCCTCAGCCTCGCCGACGGAACGCCGGTGCGCCTGCCGGTGTCGCTGCACGGCTCGGCGGCGGCGATCGCCGCCCGCGACCGGA
The DNA here is from genome assembly GCA_039808205.1 of Paracoccaceae bacterium. Taxonomy (GTDB): domain Bacteria; phylum Pseudomonadota; class Alphaproteobacteria; order Rhodobacterales; family Rhodobacteraceae; genus Amaricoccus. The sequence goes on from JBDHSS010000398.1 coordinate 138, forward strand.
TCAGCCGCCCGGCGCCGAAGTGACGCCAAATTCGGCTGAACCGTCCGGATGAACCGGCGACCTAAGAGGCACGCCGAACCTGCAACAAGCGAGGCTGCGCCTCGCGAGATCCCGGCCCGACGGGCGAACGCATGCGTTCGCCGGGCCGTCGGCTGGAGCGCGGGACGCGCGGAACTCGAGGGGGTGCAGCTGCACCAGACGCTGGTAATCCGCGCGCGCCTGCCTGGCGGGCGCGGAACCGCGCCTGCTAATCGGCAGGCAGGCGCGCGCGGATTTGTATACCCCAAATCCGCGAGGGGAATGCGGCACCGTCGCACATCCCGACGACACCCAAACGATCACCCGGAGCCAGCAGCAACGCCCGCCTCGCCGCTCGTCAGCTGCCCGATCATCGCCAGCACCTCGTCGGGGCCGAACGGCTTGGCGAGGATCGGCGCGGCCTGGAACGAGGCCGGCAGCGCCGACCGGCCGTAGCCGGTGGCGAACGCGAACGGCACGCCGCGCTCGGTCAGCGCCGCGGCGATCTCGCCGACCGGGCGGCCGCGGACGTTGGCATCGACCAGCGCCGCGTCGAGCGTGTGCGCGCCGATCAGCTGCATCGCCTCCTCGATGGTGCCCGCGGGTCCGATCACCGCAAAGCCCGCGCCCGCGAGCTGTGCCTGCAGGTCCATCGCGATCAGCGCCTCGTCCTCCACCACCAGCACCCGCAGCGCCGGCTGCCCCGGCCCCGGCGCCTCGACGGGCGCCGCCGCGCTTTGCGCCTCGTCGCGCGGCAGCGGCAGCTCGACCCGTGCCACCAGCCCCTCCGACCGATAGTCGAGCGCCAGCTGGCCACCGATGCTCGCGATCGAGCGCCGCATCATCTGCGCGCCCAGCCGGTCGCCGGGCACCGCCGCGATGCGCGGCCCGCCGGTCTCGCGCCAGTCGATCTCGAGCGCCGAGCCGTCGCAGGCCATCGCCTGCCAGTCCACCCGCACGACGCCGCCCGGCGCCGACAGCGCGCCGTGGCGCCGCGCGTTGCTGGCGAGCTCGTGCAGCGCCAGCGCCAGCGGAATCGCCACGCGGGGATCGACCGTGGTCTGCGGACCGGCGAGCTCGGCCCGCGCCGCAGCCTCGGGACCGAGCTGGCCGCGCACCAGCGCGTGCAGATCCGCGCCCTGCATCTTGCCCGCGACCAAGAGGTCGTGCGCGATCCCGAGCGCGCGCAGCCGGCCGTTCAGGCCGGCGACGAACTCGGCCGGATCGCCGGGCTGGCGCAGCGCCGCGGCGGCGATCGACTGGATCAGCGCCAGCATGTTCTTCACGCGATGGTTGAGCTCGTCGAAAAGCCGCGTCTGCAGCATCTCGGCCAGCTTGCGCTCGGTGACATCGCGCGCGATCTTCGACGCGCCGATGATCTCGCCCGCCCGGTTGCGCAGCGGCGACACCGTCAGCGACACCGCGAGGCGCCGGCCGTCGCGGGTGATCCGCGTGGTGTCGAAATGCTCGATCCGCTCGCCGCGCGCCAGCTTGCCGAGGATGATGTCCTCCTCGTGCTGCAGCTCCGGCGGGATCAGCCGCAGCACCGGCGTGCCGATCATGTCCTCGGCGGTGTAGCCGAAGATCCGCTCCGCCGCGTCATTCCACGAGGTGATCGTGCCCTGCAGGGTCTTGCTGATGATGGCGTCGTTCGACGACGAGACGATGGACGCCAGCCGCTCGCGATCGAACTCGGCCTCCCGCGCCTCGGCTATCTCGCTCAGCATGACCACCACTCCCTGCAGTCGCCCCTCGGCGTCGCGCAGCAGGCTCGTCGTCGCGTGCACGGCGATGCGGCTGCCGTCCCGCCGCCCGACGCTCAGCACCAGGCCGCGCACCGGGCGCCCGTCGGCCAGGCTGCGGTCGACCGGGCATTCCCCGCTCGCCAGCAGCCGGCCGTGCTCTCCCGCGAGGCGCGCGACCTCGACCAGGCGCCGGTGGGGCGGCACCTCGCCGACCAGATCGACGGCCGCGCGGTTCGCGGAGACGACCGTGCCCTCCGCGTCGGTGGCAAAGACCGCGACGGGAAGGGCTTCGATCTGAAGCGCGGGATCCATCGGGGCTAGCCTTTCAAAACGACGCGGTCAGCCGTAACGCCGCGGCCCGCCGGGCCTCCAACTCCCGAAGCTGCCGATAGGTTCCGCACCGCGCGCACGCCGGCCACACGGCCCGCGACGAGCGCAGGCCTGCCCGTGGTCATCGTGCCGGCAGACGGATGAGTCATGATGGCTTTGCCGCGCGGGGCGTGATCAGGGGATGCACCCAGGCTCCTTGTTCCGGGATATCACCGGATCGTTCCGGCGCGCAACGTGCGTCGCATCGCATCAGTCCCGGAAGCTGCGGCTCGCCTTGATCTGCTCCCAGGCCCAGACCACTTCGGCCAGGCGCGCCTCGTCGTCGCGCCGGCCGCCGTTCATGTCCGGGTGCAGGTCCTTCACCAGCGCCTTGTACTGCTGGCGGATCTCGGTCTTGGTCTGGGTGTCCTGCGCGTCGAGGATCTCGACGGCGCGGCGCTCGGTCGGGGACAGCCGGCGATGCCGCGCCCGCTCGCCGCCGGGGTTGAGCGTCGCCTTGTCGCCGAGGAGCGACATCGGATCGTCGAAGCCGAAGCGCTGCCAGGCGCGCCCCTCGGCATGGGGCTGGGTCGAGGCGCCCTGCGCCGGCTCGGCGAACGGCCGCGTGGTCCGCCCCCACACCCGGTCGGCCGCGAACTGGCGCTCCAGGTCGGCGTCGGAGTAGGAGTCGAAAAAGTTCCACTTCAGATTGTATTCGCGCACGTGGTCAAGACAGAACCAGTGGAAATCGTCGAGCGTGTCGGGCGATTTCGGCGCGCGGAACTTGCCGGGCTTGTCGCACCCCGGCCGCTCGCAGGCCCGCGCCGCGCCGTCCGCCGCGGAGGCGCCGCCGCG
>JBDHSS010000399.1:0-3052 GCA_039808205.1 Paracoccaceae bacterium
GGTGCCCGGCCGGCGGGCGGTGCCGGGCCTTGCCCACCCGTTCGCGGTCACCGCCCGCGCCGACCGGGTGGACCTGACCGAGGACGGCCGTGTCGCGATCTACGACTACAAGTCCGGCCGCATCCCGACCGAAGCCGAGGCGGCCGCCTTCCACCTGCAGCTCCCGCTCGAGGCGGCGATCGCCGCGGCCGGCGGCTTTGCCGGCGTTCCCGCGGGCGAGGTGACGCATCTCGAGCTCCTCGGGCTCAATGCGCGCAAGGAGCTCGCGATTCCGCTCGAGACCCTGGCCGAGACCTGGGCGCGCTTCGTCGGCCTGATCGCCCGCTATCAGAACGAGGCCACGGCCTACCCCGCGCGCCTCCGGCCACAGCGGATCAGCTTCGCCAGCGACTACGACCATCTGTCGCGCCGCGGCGAGTGGGACGACGGCGATCCACCGGAGGAGGAGTGGTGAAGGCGGCGGCGGAAGCGCAGGTCGAGGCGGCGACGCCCTCGGCGTCGAGCTGGGTGTCGGCGAACGCGGGCTCCGGCAAGACGCGGGTGCTGACCGACCGGGTGGCGCGCCTGCTTCTCGCCGGCACCGAGCCGCAGAAGGTGCTCTGCCTCACCTACACCAAGGCCGCGGCGGCCGAGATGCAGACGCGGCTTTTCCGCACGCTCGGCACCTGGGCGATGCTCGACGACGACGCGTTGCGCGCGGCCCTGACCGCGCTCGGCGAGCCCGGCGACAGCCTCGCCGCCGGCGACCTTGCGCAGGCGCGCACGCTCTTTGCGCGCGCGCTGGAGACGCCGGGGGGCCTGCGGATCCAGACGATCCACGCGTTCTGCGAGGCGCTCTTGCGTCGCTTCCCGCTCGAGGCCGGCGTCGCGCCGCAGTTCGCGGTGCTCGACGACCGCCAGGCGGCCAGCCTGCGCGAGGAGGTGCTCGACGCCTTCGCCCGCGCCGAGCCCGACGACTTCAGCGAGCTTGCCCGCCACACCACGCGCGAGGACGTCGACCCGCTGCTCGTCGAGCTCGCCCGCCACCGCGCCGCTTTCGCCGCGCCCTTCGACGCGGCCGCGCTGGCGGCGTCGCTCGGGGCGCGGCCGGAGCTGACGCCGGCGCGGCTGGCCGAGGCGGTGCGCGCCGAGGCCGCGCGCGGGGCCTTGGCGGCGCTGGTTCCCGCGATGATCGAGGGCGGCCCGACCGACCGGAAGGACGGGCTGCGGCTGAAGCGCGTGCTCGAGTCGCACGACCCGGTGCAGATCCTCGAGGATCTCGAGAAGGTCTGCCTGACCGGCAAGGGAACCAAGACCGAGTTCGGCGCCAAGCTCGGCAAGCTGCCGACCAAGCCGCTGCAGAAGCGGCTGGCCGCGCACCTGCCGGAGCTCGACGCGCTGATGCGGCGCGTCGAGGCGACGCGGCCGCAGCGCATCGCCAACGCGGCCTTCCTGCGCTCGGCCGCGCTCAACCGCTTCGGACGCGCCTGGATCGCCGCGTGGTCGGCGCGCAAGGCGAGCCTCGGGCTCCTCGACTTCGACGACATGATCGACCGCGCCGAGGCGCTGCTCGCCCGGCCCGGCACCGCGGCCTGGGTGCTGTGGCGGCTCGACGGCGGCATCGACCACATCCTCGTCGACGAGGCGCAGGACACCTCGCCGGCGCAATGGCGGGTGATCCAGGCAATCTCGGAGGAGTTCTTCACCGGCGCCGGCGCGCGCGAGGTGGAGCGCACGATCTTCGTCGTCGGCGACGAGAAGCAGTCGATCTACAGCTTCCAGGGGGCGGAGCCCGGTGAGTTCGCCGCCAAGGCGCGGCACTACGAAGGCCGGCTGGCGGCGCTCGGCGGCGCGCTGCAGCGGTGCGAGCTTCTCTACTCGTTCCGCTCGGCGCGACCGCTCCTCGAGGTGGTGGACGCGGTCTTCTCCGGCATCGCCGGCGAGGGGCTGTCGCGCATCGAGCACCATGCGATCGCCCCCGACCTGCCCGGCCGGGTCGAGCTCTGGCCGTTCCTGCCCAAGCCCGAGCGGCCGGAGGAAACTCCCTGGGACGATCCGGTCGACGCGCGGGCGCCCGACGACCCGGTGGCGGTCCTCGCCCGCCGCGTGGCCGGCGAGATCGCGGGCTGGCTCGCCGCGGGCCGGGCGCTGCCCGGCGCGGGGCGGGCGATCCGCGCCGGCGACGTGATGATCCTCGTGCAGCGCCGCGCCGGCCTTTTCCATGCGCTGATCCGCGAGCTGAAGCGGGCGCGGGTGCCGGTGGCCGGCGCCGACCTCCTGCGCATCGGCGGCGAGCTGGCGGTCAACGACCTGCTCGCCGCCTTGCGCTTCGCCGCCACCCCGCGCGACGACCTGTCGCTGGCCGCACTCCTTCGGAGCCCGCTCGGCGGCCTCTCCGAGCGCGAGCTCTTCGATCTGGCGCATCCGCGCCGCGGCGGGCTCTGGGGCGCGCTCCGCGCCGAGCCGGCGACGCGCTGGCCCGAGGTGCGCGCGCTCCTCGCCGACCTCCTCGCCGTCGCCGACTTCCTCAGGCCGTTCGAGATGCTCTGCCGCGTCCTGGTGCGCCACGGCGGCCGGCGGCGGCTCGTCGCGCGCCTCGGGCCCGAGGCCGAGGAAGGCATCGACGCGCTGCTCGACCAGGCCCTCGCCTACGAGAGCGTCGAGGCGCCGAGCCTGACCGGCTTCATCGACTGGCTCGACCGCGGCGACGTGACGGTGAAGCGGCGAATGGACGAGGCAGCCGACCAGGTGCGGGTGATGACGGTGCATGCCGCCAAGGGGCTCGAGGCGCCGATCGTGATCCTGCCCGACACCGCCCCGCGCCAGGACAGCGCCAACGCGCCGCAGATCCTGCCGCTCGGCGACGGGCGCGCGGTCTGGAACGTCGGCGCTGCCGAGGCGCCCCCGGCGATCGTCGCCGCCGAGGCCGCGCGGCAGGCGCTGGTCCGCGCCGAGAACCGGCGGCTCCTCTACGTGGCGCTGACCCGCGCGCGCAGCTGGCTGATCATCGCCGGCGCCGGCGATGCCGCGGCGGGCGGTGAAGGCTGGCACGCGCTGGTCGGCACGGCGATGG
>JBDHSS010000400.1:0-3051 GCA_039808205.1 Paracoccaceae bacterium
GATCCGCAAGCGCCGCCCGCTCAAGTACCGCGCCCGCAACGCCGGCGGCGAGTGGTGGGTCGGCGACCCTTATGTCTTCGGCCCGGTCCTCGGCCCGATGGACGACTACTACATCCGCGAGGGCAGCCACCTCCGCCTCTTCGACAAGCTCGGCGCCCACAGGGTCCACCACGAGGGCGCCGACGGCGTGCACTTCGCGGTCTGGGCGCCGAACGCCCACCGGGTCTCGGTCGTCGGCGACTTCAACGCCTGGGACGGGCGGCGGCACACGATGCGGCTGCGGCGGGACACCGGGATCTGGGAGATCTTCATCCCCTGGGTCGAGCCCGGCCTCGCCTACAAGTTCGAGCTGATCGGCCCCGACGGCGTCCGCCTGCCGCTCAAGGCCGACCCCTTCGCCCGCGCCTCGGAGCTGCGGCCGGCCACCGCCTCGATCGTCGCGCCCGAGCTCGCCCACGCGTGGGGCGATGCCGGCCACCGCGACTTCTGGCGTACCGCCGACGCCCGGCGTCGGCCGATCTCGATCTACGAGGTCCACGCCGGCTCGTGGCAGCGCGACGCGGGCGGCGGCTTTCTCACCTGGGACGAGATGGCCGATCGGCTGATCCCCTACGTCGTCGACATGGGATTTACCCACATCGAGCTCCTGCCGATCAGCGAACACCCCTACGACCCCTCCTGGGGCTACCAGACCACCGGCCTCTACGCCCCGAGCGCGCGCTTCGGCCCGCCCGAGGGCTTCGCCCGCTTCGTCGACGGCGCCCACCGCGCCGGGATCGGGGTCATCCTCGACTGGGTGCCGGCGCACTTCCCCGTCGACGAGCACGGCCTCGCCCGCTTCGACGGCACCTTCCTCTACGAGCACGCCGACCCGCGGCAGGGGTTTCATCCCGACTGGAACACCGCGATCTACAACTTCGGGCGGCAGGAGGTCTTCTCGTTCCTCATCAACAACGCGCTCTACTGGTCTGAGAAGTTTCACATCGATGGGCTGCGTGTCGATGCGGTGGCCTCGATGCTCTACCTCGACTACTCGCGGAAGGAAGGCGAGTGGGTGCCGAACCGCTACGGCGGGCGGGAGAACCTCGAGGCGGTGGAGTTCCTGCGGGCGATGAACCGGGCGGTCTATGGCAAGCATCCGGGGCGGATGACGATCGCCGAGGAGTCGACCTCCTGGCCCAAGGTCTCGGCGCCGGTCTATGACGGCGGGCTGGGGTTCGGCTTCAAGTGGAACATGGGCTGGATGCACGACACGCTCCGCTACATGGCGCTGGAGCCGATCCACCGGAAGCATCACCACAACGACCTGACCTTCGGCCTGCTCTATGCCTACAGCGAGAACTTCGTGCTGCCCTTGAGCCACGACGAGGTGGTGCACGGCAAGGGCTCGCTCATCGCCAAGATGCCGGGCGACGGCTGGCAGAAGTTCGCGAACCTGCGCGCCTACTACGCCTTCATGTGGGGCTATCCGGGCAAGAAGCTCCTGTTCATGGGGCAGGAGTTCGCGCAAGGCGCGGAGTGGTCGGAGGCGCGCGGGCTCGACTGGTGGCAGCTCGACATCGCCGAGCACCGCGGCGTGCAGGCGCTGGTGCGCGACCTGAACCACCTCTATCGCGCGACGCCGGCGCTGCATCAGCGCGACTGCGAGGGCGACGGCTTCGAGTGGCTGATCGCCGACGATGCGGAGAACTCGGTCTATGCCTGGCTCCGCAAGGCGCCGGGGCAGCCGCCGGTGGCGGTGATCGCGAACTTCACGCCGGTGCCGCGCTCGGGCTATGCCGTGCCGTTGCCGGTGGCGGGGCGCTGGAGCGAGATCCTCAACACCGATGCCGCGCTCTATGGCGGGACGAGCGTCGGCAACATGGGCGGGGTGACCGCCGCGCGCGGCGACGGCGGCATCCGGGCGATCGTGACGCTGCCACCCCTCGGAACGATCTGGCTCAAGCTCGACACCGCCGCCTGACGGCGGCAGGGAAGGAAAAAAGGGGGAGACTTCGTGGTGGACAAACGCACAGGACCGCTCGCCCGCGACGCCATGGCCTACGTGCTCGCCGGCGGCCGCGGCAGCCGGCTGAAGGAGCTGACCGACCGGCGGGCGAAGCCGGCGGTCTATTTCGGCGGCAAGACGCGGATCATCGACTTCGCGCTGTCGAATGCCTTGAACTCCGGCATCCGGCGCATCGGGGTGGCGACCCAGTATAAGGCGCACAGCCTGATCCGCCACCTGCAGCGCGGCTGGAACTTCTTCCGGCCGGAGCGGAACGAGAGCTTCGACATCCTGCCCGCCTCGCAGCGGGTGAGCGAGACCCAGTGGTACGAGGGAACGGCCGACGCGGTCTATCAGAACCTCGACATCATCTCGGACTACGAGCCGGAGTTCATGGTGATCCTCGCCGGGGATCACATCTACAAGATGGACTACGAGCTCATGCTGCAGCAACACGTCGACGAGGGCGCCGACGTGACGGTGGGCTGCCTCGAGGTGCCGCGGATGGAGGCGACGGGCTTCGGGGTGATGCACGTCGACGAAAAGGACCAGATCACCGCCTTCGTGGAAAAGCCGGCCGATCCGCCGGGGATCCCGGGCCAGCCCGACATGGCGCTGGCGTCGATGGGGATCTATGTCTTCCGCACCCGCTTCCTCGCCGACTTGCTGAGGCGCGACGCCGAGACGCCGGGGTCGAGCCGGGATTTCGGCCACGACCTCATTCCTTACGTCGTCACGCACGGCAAGGCGGTGGCGCACCGCTTCTCGAACTCCTGCGTGCGGTCGAACCGGGAGTCGGTCGCGTACTGGCGCGACGTGGGCACGGTCGATGCCTATTGGGAGGCGAACCTCGACCTGACCGACATCATCCCCGAGCTCGACCTCTACGAGACGAGCTGGCCGATCTGGACCTACGCCGAGATCAAGCCGCCGGCGAAGTTCGTCCATGACGAGGACGGGCGGCGCGGCGAGGCGATCTCGAGCCTCGTCTCCGGCGACTGCATCATCTCCGGCTCGGCGCTGCGGCGCAGCCTGCTCTTCACCGGCGTGCGGGTGCATTCCTA
>JBDHSS010000401.1:0-3045 GCA_039808205.1 Paracoccaceae bacterium
GTCGACGACCCGCATGACCTCGCCCGCAAGGCCCACCTCGGCGAGCGCGGGAGTCAGCGCCGCGACCACCGCCTCGACGAAGGGCGCGAGCGAGCTCGCCACGTGGCGCCGCGCCGCCTCGTTGCTGAGGCGCGCGTCGGCGATCGCCTCGACAAGGTCGCTGGTCAGCCGGCCCTCCTCGGCCAGCATCGCCTCGGTCGCGCTGGCCTCGCCGGCGGCGAAGCCGTCGCGCCGCGCCTCCTCGCGCGCCGCCTCGGCCTGGCGCCGCCCCACGTCGGCCGCGGGCGGGGCGGCGCCGGCGATGGGCGCGAAGATTTCGAGGCGATAGACGCTCATGATCCGGCGGGCTCCCTGCGGATGTCGGGGCGGATTTCGGGGGCTTCGATCCAGGCGCGCAGCACCGCGGCGCTGTCCTCGGTACGACTGGCGATCACCTCGCGCAGACGCTCGATCTTGGTGACCGACTGCGCCGGCAGGTCGAGGATGTCGCCCGCGGGCCGCGGCGTCGCGTCGGTCAGGAGGTCGCGGCCGGTCAGTTCGGCGATCTCGACCAGCGGCCGACGGGCCAGCATCGGTCGGAAGACGAAGAAGATGAGCGCCAGCACGACGATGCCGAGGATGCCGAGCTGCGCGAGCCGGCCGCCCCACATCTCCAGGAACGGCGAGGCCCGCTCGGCCAGCGCGCCCTGTTCCGGCGGCGCCATGAACTGAAGCGACGAGATGGTCACGGTGTCGCCGCGGCTCTCGTCGAAGCCGACCGCCGACTGCACGAGCAGCTTCAGCGTGTCGAGCTCCTCCTGCGGCCGCGGCGCCCAGGCGTCGCTGCCGTCGGGCGAGCGCGTGACGATGCCGTCGACCATCACCGCGACGCTGATCCGCTTCACGGCACCGGGGCCGATCACGCGCTCGCGCTTGGTCTCGGAGACGTCGTAGTTCTGCCGCTCGCGGCTGGTCGCCGCGTCGCGCTTCTGCTCGCTCGGGTTGCCCTTGACGTTGCCGTCGGGCAGGTTGCTCGCGACAGTGACGCTCGGGTTGCTGCCGGTGGCGTTCTCCGAGCTCGACTCGGTCTCCGACGAGATCGCGACCCGGCTGTCGGGATCGATCAGGCGCTCGCTGACCGTCTGGCTCTCGGTCACCGCGTCGAGGTTGACCTCGACGATGGCGTGGCCGTGGCCGACGCGCGCCTCGAGCAGGCGCTCGATGTTGCCCTTGAGCCGGTCGGCGCGATCGTCCGGGCCGCCGGCGCCGGAGCCGAGCGGATCGTCCTTGCCGGCGAGCACCACGCCGTTCGCGGCGTCGATCACCGCGACCGCCTCCGGGGCGATGCCGGCGACGGCGGAGGAGACGAGATAGCGGATCGCCTCGGCCTGGCTCCGCGCGAGCCCGCCGCGCGCCATGGTGACGGTGACCGAGGCCGAGCCGGCCGGCGTGCGCGAGAACGGCTGGCTCACCGGGTTCGCGAGGTGGACGCGGGCGGCGCGCACGTTGGGCGAGCCGGTGATGGTGCGGGCGAGCTCGCCCTCCTTGGCGCGCCAGTAGGCGGCGTCGAACATCTGGCTGGTGGTGCCGAAGCCCGAGAGGTTGTCGAGAATCTCGTAGCCGGCGGGGCCGCCGGCCGGCAGGCCCTTGGCGGCCAGCGCCATGCGGATGCGGTCGCGCGAGCCGGCGTCGACCAGGATCGAGGTGCCGTCGACCTGATAGGCGACGCCCTCGGCCTCGAGCTCGGCGACGACCTCGCCGGCGGCCGCGGCGTCGAGGCCGGAGTAGAGCATGGCGAACGACGGCTCGGTCGAGACCCGGGCGATGCCGACGATCGCGGCGATGACCGCGAGCGCGGCGAGGCCGGCGATCAGCCGGCGGCGCGGGTCCAGTCCGTCCCAGAACGCTCGGATCTGCTGCAAGGCGCTTCGTGCTCCACCCGCCGGACTCGCGCCGGCGTCGCCGTGGATACTCGCGAGCCGGCGCTTAAGATTTGGTTACCCGAGGGCTGCGGAAGGCAACCACGCCCGTCCGACACGCGGCTGGCGGGAGCGGGCACCCCCGGCAGGCGGACTTGTCACTCGCCCAATCAAGTCAAGAACGACGCCGTCGTGCCTGGTGGGTGCCGGCGTCAGACTCCAGACAGTCGCTTAAGACTTGATTAGGGATGCTCGGCTTACCTCGGGCCCCGAAAGACCGTAATCGACCGGGGTTTGCCGACATGTCCGAGGCCGCTGCGAGCGCCGCCGCCGAGCCGGCCGAAAAGCCGAAGGGGAAGCGCGGCTTGATCCTCGGGCTGGTCGCGGCGCTCCTTCTCGGCGGCGGCGGGTTCTATGCCACGCGCCAGGGGCTCGTCGATCCCGGCAAGCTCCTCGGCGGCGGCAGCAGCGGCAGTCACGGCGGCGGCGGGCACGGCGCGAGCACGGCGGCGGTGCTGCCCGAAGGCGTCGCCTTCGTGGCGATGCAACCGATTCTCGTCTCGCTCGGGCCCGAGGCCAGCGCGCGGCACCTGCGCTTTACCGCGCAGCTCGAGGTCGATCCCGCCCACGCGGCCGAGGTCGAGGGGGTGATGCCGCGCATCGTCGACGCGCTCAACGGCTATCTCCGGGCCATCGAGGCTCGCGACATCGAGGACCCGGCCGCGCTGACCCGGCTGCGCGCCCAGATGCTGCGGCGGGTCCAGGTCGTCACTGGCGAGGGCCAGGTGCGCGACCTTCTCGTCACCGAACTCGTGCTCAACTAGGAGCCTGCCGGCATGGACCTGCTGATGAACGGCCTGCTCTTCGCCGGCACCTGCTTCGCCGGCGCCTACTGCTGGATCCTCGCCCGGCGGGTGCACACGCTGAAGTCGCTCGACAGCGGGCTCGGCGGCGCGATCGTCACGCTGACCCGCCAGGTCGAGCTCGCGCGCACCACGCTCGACGAGGCGCGCTCCTCGTCGCGCGACACCCGCGTCGAGCTTGCCCAGCTGGTGCAGCGCGCCGACACCGCCGCCGGCCACCTGCGCCTGCTGCTCGCGGCGGTGCCGGCGCCGTCCGCCACCGTCGCGCCTACCCCCGCGCCAGT
>JBDHSS010000402.1:0-3044 GCA_039808205.1 Paracoccaceae bacterium
TGCCGCAGCCCGACGCGCCGCAGCCGCAGCCCGAGGAGGTTCCCGCCCAGCCCGACGTGCCGACCGAGGAGCCGCAGCCCGGGGGGCCCGACGTTCCCGCCGGGACGCCGGCCGAGCTGCCGGCGGAGCCCTTCCAGCCCGACGTGCCGTTCGAGGAGCCGCAGGGCGTGCCGGGGATGCCCGACGACCTGCCGCCCGCCGAGATCCCCACCGAGCTCCCCGGCGATCATCCCTCGCTTCCCGACGCGCCGACGATGTCGGCCGAGGGCGCCGAGGCGGGCGATGCAACCGGCGAGACCGAGGTCTTCTTCGTCTTCACCCGCGGCCAGCGCCGCCGCCCCGAGCGTCAGCCGCACCACGGCGAGCGCCCGCCGCGCAGCAAGCGCGACGAGCACCGCGCCAAGGGCAAGCCGCGCGGCGACGAGCGCAAACCCGGCGAGGAGCGCAAGGGCAAGCCGCGCAGCGAGGAGCGCAAGGGCGGGCCGAAGCGCGAGGACAAGCCGCCGCTGCAGGCCCGCCCGCCGCGCCCGGAGAAGCCGATCGACCCCGACAACCCGTTCGCGGCGCTGATGGCGCTGAAGCTGCGCAGCTGAAAGGCGCATGGCCGACGGCCCGGAGACGATTCGCCTCGACAAGTGGCTCTGGCATGCCCGCTTCTGCAAGTCGCGCGCGATCGCGGCGCGACTCGTTGCCGCAGGCGCGGTGCGGGTGAACGCGGCGCGGGTCAGCAAGCCCGCGACCACCGTCCGGGTCGGCGACGGGATCAGCTTCGCGCACGCCGGCCGGGTGCATGCGGTGCGCATCCTCGGCCTCGGCGCGCGCCGCGGCCCCGCCCCGGAGGCGCAGGCGCTCTATGTCGACGTCGGCGCGGCCGCGGGTCTTGAACCCGGGGCGAACGCTGATACATAGCATTTCGCAGGGTGTGACAGGCTTTGCGGAAGGAAGGACGATTCGAAGGCCTGGCCGATGACCTATGTGGTGACGGATAACTGCATCGCCTGCAAATACACCGACTGTGTCGAGGTCTGCCCCGTGGATTGCTTCTACGAGGGCGAGAACATGCTGGTGATTCACCCCGACGAATGCATCGATTGCGGTGTGTGCGAGCCGGAATGCCCGGCGGACGCGATCCGCCCGGATACCGAGCCCAACATGGAGAGCTGGGTCGAGTTCAACCGGAAATATTCGGAACGCTGGCCGGTTCTGGTCAGCCGCCGAGACCCGCTGCCGGGCGCCGAGGAGCGCGACGGCGAGGCCGGCAAGCTCGAGAAATACTTCTCCGAGGCCCCCGGCGAAGGCGGTTGAGCCCTTCGGGCGAGATCGCGCCGATCGGCGTTCTGCGAGCAGGATGGAACGCTTCACGGAGGGGTTGAAACGTTTCATCCCGTGACCGCGTGGGTGGCAGGCCCGCGGTTTGGCTTCCCCCCGCGGGGAATTTCTGCTATATGGAACTTCCAACAAGTGGTCCGGGAAACAAGGCCGATCAAAAAACTGGCCTGATCTGGTTTGCCCCGCAGCGAGCCCTCATGTGGGCAGCGAGAGCTGCCAACGGGGATCTCTGCGGCGCGGCAGCGGGAAAACCCGGTGTCAGACAGAAGGAAAAGACGCGCAAGATGAGCAAGAGCAAGAAGGCGACGGAGTTCCGTCCGAACGATTTTGTCGTCTACCCGGCGCACGGCGTCGGGCGGATCGTCTCGATCGACGAGCAGGAGATTGCCGGTCTGCGCCTGGAGATGTTCGTGATCTCGTTCGAGAAGGACAAGATGACGCTGCGCGTTCCCACGTCCAAGGCGAGCTCGGTCGGGATGCGGCCGCTGTCGTCGGCCGACATCGTCGAGCGCGCGCTCGAGACCCTGAAGGGCCGGGCGCGGGTGAAGCGCGCCATGTGGTCGCGCCGCGCGCAGGAGTACGAGCAGAAGATCAACTCCGGCGACCTGATCTCGATCGCCGAGGTGGTGCGCGACCTGCACCGCAACGATGACCAGCGCGAGCAGAGCTATTCCGAGCGCCAGCTCTACGAGGCGGCGCTCGAGCGGCTGACCCGCGAGGTCGCCGCGGTGAACGGCATCGAGGAGATCAAGGCGCAGAAGCATGTCGACGAGGTGCTCGGCGGCCGCATCGCCGCCTGAGCGCGTCCTTTCCGATCATGGCCCGCCGCTCGCGCCCCGAGCGGCGGGCTTTTTCTTTGCCACCCGCCACGGCGACCGCGGCGACCGCGGCTCGCGCGCTTGAAGCGGCCGGCGTTTGCGGGCACATGACCGCCGATGACGCCCGGCGCCCGCCTCTCCGCAGCGATCGACCTCCTCGACGCGATCCTCGCGGGCGAGCCGGCGGAGCGCGAGCTGACGCGCTGGGCGCGCGCCAGCCGGTTCGCGGGCTCCAAGGATCGCGCCGCAGTGCGCGACCTCGTCTTCGATGGCCTCCGGCGCCGCCGCTCGCTCGGCTGGCAGGGCGGTGCCGACACCGGCCGGGCGATCGTTCTGGCGCAGCAGGCGACGGGCGGCGCCGACCTCGCCGGCCTCTTCACCGGGGAGGGCTTTGATCCCGCCCCCGTCACGCCGGACGAGCACGCCGCCCTCGCCCGCGACCTCGCCGCTGCGCCCGAAGGCGTCCGGCTCGACGTGCCCGACTGGCTGACGGGCGAGCTCGCCGCCTCGCTCGGCGACGATTTCCAAGGCGTCCTCGCCGCGATGCAGGCGCGCGCGCCAGTCGACCTGCGGGTGAACACGCTCAAGACCACGCCCGACGCCGCCACGGTCGTCCTCGCCCGCGACGGCGTGCAGGTCGAGCGCCAGCCGCTCGCCCGCGCCGCCTTGCGCGTGCTCGACAACCCGCGGCTGGTCGCCGCCAGCCGCGCCTACACTCAAGGGATGGTCGAGCTGCAGGACGTGTCGAGCCAGGTGGTGGTGGAGGACGCGGGCGTCCGGCCGGGCATGACCGTGCTCGACTACTGCGCCGGCGGCGGCGGCAAGGCGCTGGCACTGGCGGCGGCGCTCGGCAACCAGGGCCGGCTCATGGCCTGGGACGCCAACCCCCGCCGCATG
>JBDHSS010000403.1:0-3031 GCA_039808205.1 Paracoccaceae bacterium
GCGCCGACGACAGTTCTGCGGATCGACCGCCGCAGTCGCCCGCTTGTAAGGCCCCAAGCGTTGCGCTAGGTCGCCGCGCATGAACCAGCACCGGCCGCTCGCGCGCGGGCGGCTCGTCGTCGGCGGCTGTCCCGAGGGTTTCGACGCGCGCTATCTTGCCGAGACCATCGCCCGCGCCGGCGGGCCGGTGATCCATGTCTCGCGCGACGACGCGCGGCTCGCGAGCCTCCGCGCGGCGCTGCGCTTCTTCGCGCCCGAGGTGCCGGTGCTGGCGTTCCCGGCCTGGGACTGCCTGCCCTACGATCGCATTTCGCCGAACCCGGAGATCGCCGCGCGGCGGATGGCGACGCTCGCGGCGCTCGCCGCCGGCTTCTCCCGGCCCGCCGCAATCCTGACCACGATCAACGCCGCGACCCAGCGCGTGCCGCCGCGCTCCGCGCTCCGCGAGGGCAGCTTCCTCGTCGAGACCGGCGCCCGCGTCGATCTGGCCGAGCTGCGCGGCTATCTCGCGCGCATGGGCTACCAGCAGGCGCCGACGGTGACCGAGCCCGGCGAGTTCGCGATCCGTGGCGGCCTCGTCGACATCTATCCGCCGGGGGCGCGCGCGCCGGTGCGGCTCGACCTCTTCGGCGACGTGCTCGAGAGCGCGCGCCGCTTCGATCCCGGCACCCAGCGCACCAGCGAGACGGTGCGCCGGGTCGAGCTTGCGCCGGTCTCCGAGGTGATCCTCGACGAGCCGTCGATCCAGCGCTTCCGCACCCGGTACCGGGCGATGTTCGGCGCTGCGGGCCACGACGACCCGCTCTACGAGGCGGTGAGCGCGGGCCGCAAGCACCAGGGCGTCGAGCACTGGCTGCCGTTCTTCCACGAAGGGCTCGAGACGCTGTTCGACTACCTGCCCGGCGCGGCCGTGCTGCTCGACGAGCAGACCGACGCGGCCCGCGCCGCACGCTGGGCGGCGCTGTCGGAGCAGTACGACGCGCGCGCCGCGGCGCTGGCGGCGAAGTCGAAGCTCGGCACCGTCTACAAGCCGGTGCCGCCGGGCGCGCTCTACCTCGACGACGCGGCCTTCGCCGCTGCCGTCGCCGACCGGCCGCTGCAGCAGCTCGTCGCGCTGCCGCAGCCGCTCGGGCCCGGGGTGATCGACGCGGGCGGCCGCATCGGCCGCGACTTCGCCCCCGAGCGGCAGCAGGAGCGGGTGAGCCTCTTCGGCGCGCTTGCCGCCCACGTGAGGGCGCGCCGCAGGACCGGCGACGTGGTGATCGCGAGCTACTCCAAGGGCGCGCGCGAGCGGCTCATGGGGCTTCTCGCCGACAATGGCGTCGCGGATGCGCGCGAGATCGCCCGCGCGTCCGAGCTCAGGGGCGACGGCGGGCTCGCGCTCGCGGTCTGGCCGCTCGAGCACGGCTTCGAGGCGGCCGGCCTCACCGTCGTCTCCGAGCAGGACGTGCTCGGCGACCGGCTGATCCGCCCGGCGCGGCGCCGGCGCAAGGCGGAGAACTTCCTGACCGAGGCGGCCGGCCTGACCCCCGGTGATCTCGTCGTGCACGTCGACCACGGCATCGGCCGCTACATGGGGCTTGAGACGGTGACCGCCATGGGCGCGCCGCACGAGTGCTTGGCTCTGGTCTACGCCGGCGGCGACAAGCTCTATCTGCCGGTCGAGAACATCGAGCTCCTGACCCGCTACGGCCACGAGGAGGGCCTGCTCGACAAGCTCGGCGGCGGCGCCTGGCAGGCGAAGAAGGCACGGCTCAAGCAGCGCATCCGCGACATGGCCGAGCGGCTGATCCGCATCGCCGCCGAGCGGGCGATCCGCAAGGGCGCGGTGATGGAGCCGCCCGACCACCAGGACTGGGAGGGCTTCTGCGCCCGCTTCCCCTACGCCGAGACCGACGACCAGCTCGCCGCGATCGAGGACGTGCTGGTCGACCTCGCCTCCGGCCGGCCGATGGACCGGCTCGTCTGCGGCGATGTCGGCTTCGGCAAGACCGAGGTCGCGCTGCGCGCCGCCTACGTCGCCGCGATGGCCGGCGGGCAGGTGGCGGTGATCGCGCCGACGACGCTGCTCGCGCGCCAGCACTACAAGAACTTCGCCGAGCGGTTTCGCGGCCTGCCGATCCGGGTGCGGCAGCTGTCGCGCTTCGTGCCGGCGAAGGAGGCGGCCGAGACTCGCGCCGGGCTCGCCGACGGCACGGTCGAGATCGTCGTCGGCACCCACGCGCTGCTGGCGAAGTCGATCGACTTCAAGCGGCTCGGCCTTCTCGTCATCGACGAGGAGCAGCACTTCGGCGTCGCGCACAAGGAACGGCTGAAGGCGCTGCGCTCGGACGTGCACGTGCTGACGCTGACCGCGACGCCGATCCCGCGCACGCTGCAGCTGGCGCTCTCCGGCGTGCGCGAGCTGTCGCTGATCGCGACGCCGCCGGTCGACCGGCTGGCGATCCGCACCTACGTCTCGGAGTTCGATCCGCTGACCATCCGCGAAGCGCTCTTGCGCGAGCACTACCGCGGCGGCCAGTCGTTCTACGTCGTGCCGCGGATATCCGACCTCGACGCGGTGGCCGAGTTCCTGCGCGAGCAGGTGCCCGAGGTGAAGTTCCAGATCGCCCACGGCCAGATGGCGGCGAGCGAGCTCGACGAGCGGATGAACGCCTTCTACGACGGCGCCTTCGACGTGCTCGTCTCGACGACGATCGTCGAGTCGGGCCTCGACATCCCGGCGGCGAACACCCTCATCGTCGAGCGCGCCGACATGTTCGGTCTCGCCCAGCTCTACCAGATCCGCGGCCGCGTCGGCCGATCGAAGCTGCGCGCCTACGCCTTCTTCATGACCGAGCCGAGGAAGAAGCTGACGCCGCAGGCGGAGAAGCGGCTGCGCGTCCTCGGCGCGCTCGACTCGCTCGGTGCGGGCTTCACGCTGGCGAGCCAGGACCTCGACATCCGCGGCGCGGGCAACCTCCTCGGCGAGGAGCAGTCGGGGCAGGTGCGCGAGGTCGGCTTCGAGCTCTACCAGGAGATGCTCGAGGAG
>JBDHSS010000404.1:0-3021 GCA_039808205.1 Paracoccaceae bacterium
TGCCTGCGCCGCGCCAGCGAAGCCGGCTTCGACGCCGCGATGGCCTTCGAGCGCGAGAGCTTCCTCGCGCTCCGCGCCTCGCCCGAGGCGGCGGCGCTGCGCCATGTCTTCTTCGCCGAGCGCGCCGCGCCGCGCCCGGTCGCGCTCAAGGGCGTCGAGCCGCGGCCCGTCGGCAGCGCCGCGGTGATCGGCGGCGGCACCATGGGTGCGGGCATCGCCGCCGCGCTGCGCGACGCCGGCATCCCCGTCACCCTGGTCGAGCGCGACGACGCGAGCCTGGCGCGCGGACTCGCCAATATCCAGGGCATCTTCACCGCCGCGGTGAAGCGCGGCCGGCTCTCCGAGGCGGACGCGGCGCTGCGCATGGCGGGCGTCCGCGACAGCACCGACTATGCAGCGCTCGCCGACACCGACCTGGTCATCGAGGCGGTCTTCGAGGAGCTCGGCGTCAAGCGCGCCGTCTTCGCGGCGCTGGCCGCGGCCTGCCGGCCGGATGCGATCCTGGCGACCAATACCTCCTATCTCGATCCGCGCGACATCGCCGCCGGCGTGCCGAACCCGGGCCGTTTCATCGGGCTGCATTTCTTCAGCCCGGCCAACGTGATGAAGCTCCTCGAGATCGTCCCGACGCCGGAGACGAGCCGGGAGACGCTGGCGACCGGCTTCGCGCTGGCGGCCCGCATGGGCAAGGTTCCGGTCCGCGCCGGCATCTGCGACGGCTTCATCGGCAACCGCATCCTCAAGCGCTACCGCGCGGCAGCCGAGGCGCTGCTGCGCCGCGGCGTCGCCCTCGCCGAGGTCGACGCCGCCATGCGCGGCTTCGGCTTTGCGATGGGACCGTTCGAGGCGCAGGATCTCGGCGGCCTCGACATCGCCTTCCTGCAGCGCGAGGGCGCGCGCGCTCGCGGCGAGACGGTGCCCGAGACGCTTTGCGACGTGCTGGTGCGCGCCGGGCGTAAGGGGCAGAAGACCGGCGGCGGCTGGTACGACTACGCGGCCAGCGACCGCACGCCCCGGACGTCGCCGGCGACAGCGGCGTTGCTGGCGCCGCACCTCGACGCTCAGGCGAAGCCGATGGCGCGCGAGGCGATCGCCGAGCACCTCGTCGCCGAGATGGCGGCCGAGGGCGAGGCGATCCTCGCCGAGGGCATCGCCGAGAAGCCCGGCGACATCGACCTCGTCGAGATCCACGGCTACGGCTTCCCGCGCCGCCGCGGCGGGCCGATGTTCCACGTCGCCCACCGCGCGGTGCCCGCCGAAGCCTGAGCGACAATGACCGAAGCGGGGCCCTTCGGCCCCGCGCTCTCGCCAGGGTCGGATGCGGACGGATTTGTCCGCGCCAAGTCCGTCGGCAACGGCACCGTCGTGCGCTAAGTCCGCAGCACCCGGTAGATCGCCGGGATCACCAGCACCGTCAGGAGAGTCGACGACGCGAGCCCGAAGAGCAGCGAGATCGCGAGCCCCTGGAAGATCGGGTCGGTCAGGATCACCCCCGCCCCGATCATCGCCGCGAGCGCGGTCAGGAGGATCGGCTTGAAGCGGATCGAGCCCGCCTCGATCAGCGTCTCGGTCAGCGGCTGGCCGGGGATCCCGCCGTGGCGGATGAAGTCGACGAGCAGGATCGAGTTCCGCACGATGATGCCGGCGAGCGCTATGAAGCCGATCATCGAGGTCGCGGTGAACGGCGCGTCAAAGAGCCAGTGGCCGCCGAGGATGCCGATGAAGGTCAAGGGGATCGGCGTCAGGATCACCAGCGGCACCTTGAACGAGCCGAACTGCGCGACGACGAGGATGTAGATGCCGAGGAGCGCCACCATGAAGGCCGCGCCCATGTCGCGGAAGGTGACCCACGTCACCTCCCACTCGCCATCCCAGAGCAGCGTCGGCCGACTCTCGTCGTCCGGCTGGCCGTGCAGGCGGATCACGGGCTTCGGCAGGCCGGTCCAGTCCTGCGCGTCGAGCGCTCGCTCCACTGCGAGCATGCCGTAGAGCGGCGCCTCGAAGTCGCCGGCAAGCTCGGCCGTCACCATCTCGGCGGCACGGCCGTTGTGGCGGAAGACCGGATAGGACGCGCGCTCCTCGCCGAGGCGCACCACGTCGCCGAGCTCGACCACGCCGCGGTCGCCAGGCAGCGCGTTGGCCGGGATCGGCGTCGTCAGCGCGCGCTCGTCCAGCACCTTCTCGCCCGCGGGCCGCTCGATGCGGATCGGGATCGGCTGGCGGCCGCCGCCGCGGTGCGAGTAGCCGACGGTCTGGCCGCCGCCGAGGATCGCGAGGGTGTCGAAGACGTCCGACTCCTGCACGCGGTAGAAGTCGGCGTCGTCGGTCGAGATCGTCGCGCGGAGCTGCCGCGCCGGCCGGCCATAGGAGTTGTCGACGTCGACGACGAAGGGCACCGAGCGGAAGGCCGCCTCGACCCGGTCGGCGACCGCACGCCGGGTCTCGGGATCGGGCCCGTAGATCTCGGCGAGCAGCGTCGCCATCACCGGCGGCCCCGGCGGCGGCTCGACGACCTTGAGCGCGGTGCCGGCCGGCACATCGAGCGCCTGCAGCCGCTCGCGGATGTCGAGCGCGATCGCATGGCTCGCGCGGTCGCGCGCGGCCTTCGGCACGAGGTTGATCGCGACATCGCCCATCTCGGGGCTGGCGCGCAGGTAGGCGTGGCGCACCAGGCCGTTGAAGTTGAAGGGCGCCGCGGTGCCCGCGTGCACCTGCGCGGAGTGCACCTCGGGGAGTGCGAGCACCGTGCGCGCGACCGCCTGGGCGACCGCGTCGGTCGCCTCGACCGAGGAACCCTCGGGCAGATCGATCACCACCTGCAGCTCCGACTTGTTGTCGAAGGGCAGGAGCTTCACCGTCACGTGCCGGGTGTAGAACAGCGACAGCGAGCCGACGGTCAGCAGCCCGACGAGGCCGAGGAAGAGCCAGCTCCGAAGCTTGGTCGCGAGGAGCGGCCGCGCGACCGCGGCGTAGGCGCGCCCGAGCACGCCGCCGCCGCCATGACCGCCGTCGTGAGGCGCG
>JBDHSS010000405.1:0-3012 GCA_039808205.1 Paracoccaceae bacterium
CCGATCGGGCTCTACGGCGCGTGGCTCTTGCGGCGGCTGCGCTGAGCCGGGCGGCGGCGGTCAGACGAAGCGCACCTTGCCGATGAAGCCGAGGTTGCGGTTGCGCTGGGCGTAGTCGATGCCGTAGCCGACGACGAACTCGTCGGGGATCTCGAAACCGACCCACTTCGCGGTGACGTCGACCTCGCGGCGCGACGGCTTGTCGAGGAGCGCGCAGACCTCGAGCCGTTTCGGCCGCCGGGTCCGCAGGATGGCGAGCACGTGGCTGAGCGTGCGGCCGGTGTCGATGATGTCCTCGACGACCAGCACGTCGCGGCCCTCGATCTCGCCGCGCAGATCCTTCAGGATCCGCACCTCGCGGCTCGACACCGTGGCGTTGCCGTAGGACGAGGCCTCGATGAAGTCGACCTCGACCGGCAGGTCGAGCTCGCGCACCAGGTCGGCGATGAAGACGAAGGAGCCGCGCAGGAGGCCGACGAGCACGAGCTTGTCGGTCCCGGCGTAGAAGTCGGAGATCTCGCGCGCCAGCGCCTCGACCCGCGCGGCGATGCGCTTCGCCGAGATCAGCTCGTCGATCACGTAGTCGTCGCTCGCCACTTGCCCTCGTCCCCCGCGCGGCCGTTCGGCCTTGTGCCTCCCGGCATCCTATTGGCATTGTTCGCGGGCGACAATGCGATGCTTTTGCCCCGAGGCGCCATGCCGACCCACGCCGAGAAGCGCCTCGTCCCCTACACTCCCGACGAGATGTATGCGCTGATCGCCGACGTCGCCCGCTACCCGGAGTTCCTGCCGTGGTGCGCCGCGGCGCGGGTGCGCGGCACCCGGCCGCTGCCGGGTGGCGACGGCGAGGTGATGGATGCCGATCTCGTCATCTCGTTCAAGGTCTACCGCGAGCGCTTCGGCAGCCGGGTGACGCTCCGGCCCGACCTGCGCACCATCGACGTCGAGTATCTCGACGGGCCGTTTCGCTACCTGAAGAACCACTGGCGGTTTCTCGAGGCCGGCGGCGGGCGCTGCGAGGTCGACTTCTTCGTCGACTTCGAGTTCCGCTCCGGCATCCTGCAGAAGCTGATCGGCCTCGTCTTCACCGAGGCGATGCACCGCATCGTTCGCGCCTTCGAGAAGCGCGCCGAGGCGCTCTACGGCACGCGCGCGCCGTCCCGAGGGGGGAGCGCCGGCCTCGGGGAGCCCTGAAGGGCTCCCGCTCGGCCGGCGCTTGGCGGTCGGCCGCCTTTGCGGCCTCCCTCCGGCGGAACGGGCTTCGCCCGTGTGAAGGGGGACTCCCCGCCTGTTGGCGGGGCCCCTGCGCCTGCTCGATAGGGTTTCTGCCCATATGAAACTGAAGAAGGCTCAGCCGACGATCGCGAGCGTCGCGAGCTCGAGGGCGGTCTCGACGCTGCGCGCGCGCACCCGGTCGCGGCCGAGCGCGCCGAAGTCGCGGCGCTCGGCGCGCACGGCTTCTCGGGTGGCGGTGGCGAACCAGACGAGGCCCTCGGGCTTGGCCTCCGAGGCGCCGGGTCCGGCGACGCCGGTCACCGCCACCGCGACGTCGGCGTCGGAGGCGGCGAGGGCGCCCGCGGCCATCGCTCGCGCCACCGGCTCGGAGACCGCGCCGTGCTCGACGAGGAGCGCCTGTGGCACGGCGAGCATCGCCACCTTTGCCGGATACGAGTAGGTGACGAAGCCGCGGTCGAAGACGTCGGAGGCGCCGGCGATGTCGGTGATCGCCGCGGCGACGAGGCCGCCGGTGCAGCTCTCGGCCGTGGCGACCTTCCAGCCGCGGCTGCGGGCGGCGTCGATGAGCCGGCGCGCGCGCGCCTCGGCGATCATCGCAGCCACCCGTGCGCGATGCCGGCCATCAGCGTCACCGCGAGCGCGGTGATCGCCCCGGCGATGACGTCGTCGAGCATCACGCCCGCCGCGCCGTGCCGCCGGTCGGCCCAGCCGACCGGGCCCGGCTTCCAGATGTCGAGGAGCCGGAAGATCAGGAACGCCGACACCCAGCCCGGCCACGGAAAGAGCGCGGGCGGCGCGCCGTTCAGCCAGAGGCCGAGCGACAGCGGGAAGAGCGCGATCCACATCCCCACCACCTCGTCGATGACGATCCAGGAGGGGTCGAACTTGCCCGTCGCGCCGGGCTCGCGCCGGGCGGCCCAGAGCCCCGCCGCCAGCGCCGCGAGGGTGGCGGCGCCGAGGAGCGGGAAGCCGCCGGCGCGGTGCAGCAGGTAGCCGGTGGCGAGTGCTGCGAGCGAGCCCCAGGTGCCGGCCGGGCCCGGCGCGAGGCCGACGCCGCCGAAGCTGCCGACGATCCGCCGCATCATGCTCATGCCGCCATCCGGGGCGATCGCACCAGGGTCGCGGTGGCGAGCGCGGCGATGCCCTCGCCGCGGCCGGTGAAGCCGAGCCGTTCCGAGGTCGTCGCCTTGACGCTGACCCGGACCGCATCGATGCCGCAGATGCGCGCGAGCTCGGCCCGCATCGCCGCCGCGTGCGGCCCGATCTTCGGCGCCTCGCAGACCAGCGTCACGTCGCAGTGGGTGATGGCGAAGCCGCGCTCCGCGGCTCGGCGAGCGGCGGCCGCCAGGAAGATCTCCGAGGCCGCACCCTTCCACTGCGGATCCGACGGCGGGAACCAGCGGCCGATGTCGCCTTCGGCGAGCGCGCCGAGGATCGCGTCGGTCAGCGCGTGCATGCCGACGTCGGCGTCGGAATGGCCGACGAGGCCTTGCCCGAACGGCAGGCGCACGCCGCAGAGCGTCACCGCGTCGCCCGGCCCGAAGGCGTGCACGTCAAAGCCGTTGCCGGTGCGGATGTCCATGCTTTCCTCCGCCAGCCGCTCGGCGCGCGCGAGGTCGGCGGCCGTGGTGATCTTGAAGTTCGCCTCGTCGCCCGGCACGACGGCGACCGCAAGGCCGGCGGCGCGCGCCACCTCGACGTCGTCCGCCGCGGCGCCGCGGTGCGCGCGATGGGCGGCGAGGATCGCCGGCCAGGCGAAGCCCTGCGGCGTCTGCG
>JBDHSS010000406.1:0-2987 GCA_039808205.1 Paracoccaceae bacterium
GGCCGGGCGATGCTGCGCGCCGGGCTCGGGCCGGGGCGGGAGGCGGAGGTCGAGGCGCGCTATCCGCGGCTGCTCGACGCCTACGCGGGCGCGCTCGCCGTCGAGACGCGGCTCTACGATGGTGCCGAGGCCGCGCTCGACGCGCTGGCGGCACGCGGGTGGACGGCGGCGATCTGCACCAACAAGCCCGAGCGGCTGGCGCGGCTCCTGCTGGAAGCGCTCGGCGTCGCCGGGCGCTTTCCGGTGCTCCTCGGCGCCGACACGCTGCCCTGGAGGAAGCCCGATCCGCGGCACGTGCTCGAGGCGGTGGCCCGCGCCGGCGGCACGCCCGACCGCGCGGTGCTGGTCGGCGACACCGTGACCGACCGCGAGGCGGCGCGCGCGGCCGGCGTCCCCTGCGTGCTCGTGGGCTTCGGGCCGGCGGAGGTGGCGCCGCTCGCGCCGGAGGCGGTGATCGGGCATTTCGACGAGCTGCCGGCGGTGCTGGAGCGGCTCATCCCCGCCGGCCGATGAGGCCCTTCGACGGGTCGTAGGCCCAGATCGCGCCGCCGAGGAACACGACGGTGCAGCCGACGACAACGGCGAGCGACAGCCAGTTGACCTCAAGGTAGAGCGCGAAGCGGATCAGCTCGACCGAGTGGGTGAACGGGTTGAAGCGGGCAATGTTGGCCAGCGCGACGCTGCCCTCCTGCAGCCGCCAGATCGGGTAGAGCGCCGACGAGGCGAAGAACATCGGGAAGATCACGAAGTTCATCACTCCCGCAAAGTTCTCGAGCTGGCGGATCAGCGACGAGAGCAGAAGCCCGAGCGAGCCGAGCATCATGCCGGAGAGGACGAGCGCCGGCAGCACCGCGAGATAGCCGAAAAGCGGCGGCTGGATGTCCCAGAACCAGGCGATCAGCAGGAACGCATAGACCTGCAGGATCGACACGAAGACCCCGGCAAGGAGCTTCGAGCTGAGCAGGAACCAGCGCGGGAACGGGCTCACGAGAAGCGTGCGCATCGCACCCGTCTCGCGGTCGTAGACCATGGAGAGCGACGACTGCAGCCCGTTGAAGAGCTGGATCATCGCAACGAGGCCCGGCGTCACGTAGACCTCGTAGAGCACGTAGGTCTCGTAAGGCGGGGTGATCGAGATGCCAAGCACCGCCCGGAACCCGGCGGCGAAGATGAAGAGCCAGACCAGCGGACGCACCAGCGCCGACAGGAAGCGCTCGCGCTGGCGGATGAAGCGCAGCGCCTCGCGCCAGACGATGCCGCGGAAGGCGCGGGCGCGGCCGGCGGCGGAAAGCACGCTGAGGCTCACGACAGCGCCTCGCGCTCGATGCCGGTCATCGCGAGGAAGCTCTCGGCGAGGCCGGCGCTGCCGGCGATCTCGCCCGCCGTGCCGGTCGCAAGCACCCGGCCGCGATGCAGCACCACGACGAGGTCGTCAGCCTCGATCTCGTCGAAGAGGTGCGTCGCCCAGAGGATGCCGACGCCCTCGGCGCGGGCGAGCGCACGCACCGCGCGGCCGACCTCGCGACGCGAGCGCACGTCGAGGCCGGCCGTCGCCTCGTCGAGCAGCAGGAGCTGCGGCCCGTGCATCAGGGCGCGGGCGATCTCGGCCCGGCGCTGCTGGCCGCCGGAAAGCTCGGCGACGCGCCTGCCGATCCGGTCGGCAAGGCCGACCGCCGACACGGTGGCCGCAGCGCGCTCGCGCGCGAGCCGCCGCGGCAGGCCATGCAGCGCCGCGTGATAGGCGAGGTTCTGCGCGATCGAGAGATCGGCGTCGAGCGCGCGGCTCTGGAACACGACGCCGAGCTCGGCGAGCGCCGGCCCGGGCGTCCGGCGCAGGTCGTGGCCGCAGACCGCGATCGTTCCGGTCACGTTGTCGTAGAGCCGGGTGATGAGCGAGAAGAGCGTGGTCTTGCCGGCACCGTTCACGCCCAGGAGCGCCACGAACCGGCCGGCGGGCACGACCAGCGACACGCCGTCGAGCGCCTTCAGCTTGCCGAACGAATGGCTCACGGCCACAACCTCGAGCGCGACGGTCACATTCCTTCCTCCCCGGCGCGGCGACTATCGGCTGGCGGCTGCGGAATGGCAACGCCACCTCGGTCGGGGGCGGGAGGGGGGCAGGATGCACGGCAAGGCTGCGGAGAGTCCCCACCGTCTGGGCGCTCCCGTCCCTATCGGGCAGGTTCCCCCCGCCCCGGGGGGCGGGGGGGAAGGGGGGGTGGGGAGAACGCGCGCAACGGCGCGCAGGGGCCCCGCGCTTGCGCGGGGAGAACGACTTCGGAGCGCAAAGGCGCTCCGACCATCCCTCGGAACCCGACCGGCAAGCAGATCAACGACCCGCAAGCGCGGATTGCGCCACGATCGGCGCGCCGCTAGCCTCGGCAGCCGCATGACACGGGAGCCGCTCGGCGAATATCGGCAGAAGCGCGACTTCGCGCGCACCGCGGAGCCGGCCGGAGGCGCTGCCGGCGCCAGCGGCAGCCGCTTCGTCGTGCACAAGCATCATGCGAGCTCCGACCACTACGACCTGCGGCTCGAGCTCGGCGGCGTGCTGAAGAGCTGGGCGGTGCCGAAGGGGCCGTCGCTCGATCCGAAGGAGCGGCGGCTGGCGGTCCAGACCGAGGACCACCCGATCGAATACATCGACTTCGAGGCGGTCATCCCCGACGGCGAGTACGGCGGCGGGCCGATGATCGTCTGGGATACCGGCACCTGGGCGCCGATGGGCGATCCCGCGAAGGATCTGGCGGCGGGCGCGTTCAAGTTCCGCCTGGCCGGCGCGAAGCTCGGCGGCGGCTGGATGCTCGCGCGGCTGAAGCCCAAGGCCGGCGAGAAGAAGACGCCCTGGCTTCTCATCAAGGAGAAGGATCAGGCCGCGGCACCGGGGCGCGACATCCTGGCCGAGCGGCCGGAGAGCGTGAAGACCGGCCGGCCGATCGAGGCGCTCGTCGCTTCGCCGCCGCCCCCGCCCCCAGCGAAGCGGCTGC
>JBDHSS010000407.1:0-2979 GCA_039808205.1 Paracoccaceae bacterium
TGGCGCGGGCGCCGCCGCCGTCGCCGGCAGCTGCCGCGCGACGCGGACGGTCAGCGCCTCGTCGTCGCCGAAATCCCGGTTGACCTCGATCTCGCTGAGCTCGTTCTCGCGCAGCAATTCCGCCAGGGCCCGGATGAACTCGATGTCCTGCTCCTGGGGTCTCTTGCTCATGGGTCGCGCCTCGTGTTCTTGTCAGCGGTTCCCGCTGCCTGCCCTCGTTCGGGGTGCCTCGTTATACGGAACGGGCACGAGGGTGGAAAGCCGGAAAGCGGCCTGACCGAGAACCTGATCTAACAGGTTCGCCCGCGCGCGTAAGTTTCTGATTCCAATCATCATACGGGAGAACCGTTCGGATGAACCGGCGATTGGAATATGCACCCGAACCTGCAAGAGCGAGGCACTGCCTCGCTCTTGCAGGTTCGTCGGCTGGAGCACGGGACGTGCGGAAGCCGAGGGGCGTGTAGCTGCACCGGACGCTTGGTAATCCGCGCGCGCCTGCCTGGCGGGCGCGGAACCGCGCCTGCCGGGGGCAGGCAGGCGCGCGCGGATTTGTGTACCCCAAATCCGCGAAGGGAAGGCGGCACCGTCGCGGACGTCGCCGAACGCCCGAAGCGATCACCCGGAGCCCGCCTCACTCCGCTCGGACGCCGGCGACCAGCGTGCGCATCTGCTCGAGCGGCAGGTAGCCGCGCACCATCTGGTCGGCGACGACGAAGGTCGGGGTGCCGGAGATGCCGAGCTTCTCCGCCAACGCGTGCGTGGCGTCGAGCCGCCGGCTGACCTCGGGATCCTCCATCGCCGCGCGCACCGCCTCGCCGTCCACGCCCGCCTCGGCGAAGGCGCGGTCGAGGCTCGCGTCGGTGATCTGGCCCTTCATCGCCATCAGCGTGCCGTGCAGCCGACCGTAGGCCTCCGACCCTTGCGCGATCAGCGTCGCGACCGCGGCGCGGGCGGCGAGATCGGAGCCCGGCCCGAGGATCGGCATCTCCTTGACGATCAGTCGGATGTCGCCGTCGGACTGGATGAGCTCGGTCAGCTCCGGCTGCGCCTTGCGGCAGAAGCCGCACTGATAGTCGAGGAACTCAACCACCGTCAGCGTGCCGTCGGGGTTGCCGCCGACCCAGGAGAAGCCGTCGTCGAAGATCGCCTTGGCGTTGCTCGCGACCAGCGCCTTGTCGTCCTGCGCGGTCGCGGCCTGCTGCTTCGCCTCGAGCAGCTTCACCATCTCCATGACGATCTCGGGGTTCGCCAGGAGGTAGGCGCGGATCTCGGCGTGCAGCGCCGCCTTCTGGTCGTCGGTGAACGGCGAGGACTGCATCGGGCCCTCCGCCAGCGCCGGAAGCGCCAGGGAGGCCGCGAGGGTCGCGGCGAACAGGCGGGGGAAAAGGCGGCTCATGGGGTCCTCGACTTCTTCAGCTCACGAAGGGCGATGCTACTCAGATCGTCGGCCCGCTGCCACCCCGGGGAGCCGTAGGGCAGGAGATCGCCGGCGCGGGCGGCGTTGCGCGCGACGTCGCGCCAACTGCCGCTGAGCGCAAAGCGCTCGGCGGTGGCGAGCGCCGCGGCGTCGTCGTGGCCGAGGCGGGCCTCGGCAAGCGCGAGGTCGCGCAGGAGGCCCGGGTCGCCGACCTTGTCGGCCGCCGCGGCCTTCGCCAGCACGTCGCGCGCCTCGGCGGTCGCCTTGTCGTTGTTCATGTTGAGAAGCGCCCGGCCGAGCCCGGCCAGGATCAGCGGCTCGCCGGGCGCGAGCGCGGAGGCCGCGCGATAGGCCGCGGCGGCCGGCGCCGCGCGGCCGGTCTCGAGCAGGAACTGCCCCTCGAGCTCCTGATACCAGGGATCGTCGGGCCGGAGCGCGATCAGCCGGTCGATGGCCGCCTGCGCCTTGGCCGGGTCCGGCCGCCGGTGCCAGGCGACGGCGCGGGCGAGCTGCGCCGGCTCGCTGGCGTCGCGCTCGGGATAGCGGCGCAGCGTCTGCGCCGGACTGCCGAGGAAGGCGTCGAGCTTCGCCACCATGCGGCGATACCAGTAGTCGTCCTCGGCCGACGGCGGGCCGCCCTTCGGCAGCGTCGCCACCCGGTCCTCGATGAGCGCGAGGCGCTCGCTCCAGAGCGGGTGGTTCTGCGCGTAGGCGTCGACATTGAGCCCGCCCAGCATCTCGTTCTGGCCGCGGAAGTGATCGAGGACGCGCAGCATCGCGTCGGGGTCGCTGCCGGCCGCGGCGAGAAAGCGCAGGCCGGCCTGGTCGGCGCTCGCCTCCTCGGCGCGGCTGTGCGCGAGCATCGAGCGCCCGGCCACCTGCCCTGCCCCGGCCATCACCCCGAGCGCCGCCTCCGGCACCCCGGCCACCACCGCCGCGGCCGCGCCGATCATGCCGAGGATGCCGAAGTTGCGCGCGCCCGCCACGTCCTGCGAGCGGCGGATCTGGTGGCCGCCGGTCAGATGCCCGAGCTCGTGGGCGATGACCGCGCGCACCTCGTCCATGCCGTCGAGCTCGGTCAGGAGCCCGGTGTTGACGAAGATGTTCTGCCCGCCGGCGACGAAGGCGTTCGCGTCGGCGTCGTTGACGATGTAGATGTGCACGCTCGCCGGGCTGACCGCGGCGGCGCGGAACAGGGGTGCGGCGATGCGCTGCAGCGTGTGCTCGATCTCGGCATCGCGGATCAGGCTCTGCGCCGCAGCCGGGCGAATGGCGAAGACGGCGAGCGCGAGCGCCGCGGCGAGGATCGGGACAAGGGAGCGCACGGGAGCCTCGGTTGCGCGGCGCCGCATTTCATGCCTGATGGCGCAGGTCTGGGCAAGCTAGGAGAGACGGGGTGCGAACTTCAAGCCGGGGCTTGGTCGATCCCTTCATCGTGATGGACGTGATGGAGGCGGCGCGGGCCGAGGAGGGCGCCGGGCGGTCGGTCGTCCACATGGAGGTCGGCCAGCCCGGCACGCCGGCGCCGGCCGCCGCGCGCGCGGCGCTGACGGCCGCGATGG
>JBDHSS010000408.1:0-2968 GCA_039808205.1 Paracoccaceae bacterium
GCATTGCGGTCGACGGAGGGCAGGATCAGCGGCGTCTCGCCCTGGATCGCCGCCAGCGCCGCCATGCGCCCGCGCAGGCTCTCGAGATCGATCGCGCGATCCACCGATGCCGGCGCCTCGGCGACCACCACTCCGGCCGCGGGCGGCGACGGATCGGCCGGTTCCGGCGCCTCCCCGGCGGCCGCCACGTCGAGCGGCACGCCCTCGCCGCGCAGGCGGGCGCGTAGGTCGAGGATCCGCGCGACGAGGTCGCGCTCCTTTTCCCAGCGGACCTCGGCGGCCTCGATCCTCGGGCCGACCTCAGCGCGCGCGGTGTCGAGCTTCTCGCGGCGCGCGGCGACCTCCATCCCGATCGCTTCCTCGCGGTCGAGAATACCCCGCTCGACCTCGAGCATCTGCAGCTGGCGACGGAGATCCTCGACTTCGGCAGGGGTCGCGTGCTGCGACACCGCGACCCGGGCGCAGGCGGTATCGAGCAGGCTCACCGCCTTGTCCGGCAGCTGGCGGGCGGGGATGTAGCGGTGCGAGAGGGCAACCGCAGCCTCGATCGCCTCGTCGAGGATCTGCACCTCGTGATGCTTCTCGAGGACGGCCGCGACCCCGCGCAACATCTGGACGGCTGCCGCCTCCCCTGGCTCCTCGACCCGGACCACCTGGAAGCGCCGGGTCAGCGCCGGATCCTTCTCGATGTGCTGCTTGTACTCGGACCACGTCGTCGCGGCGATGGTGCGGAGCTCGCCCCGGGCCAGCGCCGGCTTCAGCAGGTTGGCGGCATCTCCGGTGCCCGCGGCACCCCCCGCCCCGATCAGCGTGTGCGCCTCGTCGATGAACAGGATGATCGGCACCTCCGAGGCCTGCACCTCGTCGATCACCGCGCGCAGCCGCTTCTCGAACTCGCCCTTGACGCTGGCGCCGGCCTGCATCAGCCCGATGTCGAGCATCCGAAGGCTGACGTTCCGCAACGTCGGCGGCACGTCGCCCTGCGCAATGCGCAGCGCAAAGCCCTCGACCACCGCCGTCTTGCCAACGCCGGCCTCCCCGGTGAGGATCGGGTTGTTCTGTCGGCGCCGCATCAGCACGTCGACGATCTGCCGAATCTCGGGGTCCCGGCCGATCACCGGATCGATCTTTCCGGCACGCGCCCGCTCGGTGAGATCCGTCGCGTACTTCGCGAGCGCGCTGTCCCCGGCCGGACCCCGCTGCCGTCCAACCTCGGCCGCCGTGCCGTCGGCGGTCGGCCTGCCACCCTCGATCGAGCCCGCGAGCATACCGTCGAGTCGCGGCCCGACCACGTCGGGATCGATCTTGTCGAACTCGCGGCTGATCCGGCCGAGCAGCCCGTCGAGCGCCGGCACCTTCAGGGCACCGAGCAGGATGTAGGCCGAGCGCACGGTCTCGTCGCGCGCCTGCAGGGCGCCATAGCTCATCCCGGCGTGGATCGCCTCGAAGATATGGTCTGAGAAGGCGGAGATCGCCGTGGCACCGCGCGGCAGCGCGTCGATCGCCGCGGTCATGTCGGCCGCCAGCCGCGAGCCGTCGACACCCACCTCCGCCATGATGAGCTGCACGTCGCCGCGTTCGAGGAGTGCGAGCTGCTCGATGAAATGAACCAGTTCCACATAGGGATTGCCGCGCAGCTTGGCGCTGTCGCCGGCGGCCTTGAACGCCCGCTGGCAGGGCAGATCGAGCCGCGCGACCAGCTCCTTGCGCTTGACGACCTCGGAAGACCCGCGCTCGCTCATCCGCCCCCCAACCCGGTTGATCGGCTGCACCGGAAGAGGATACCCTGCCACAAACTGCGGCCATTTTCAAAAGAACGGCGCGGGGAGGCCCACCATGATCGATCCCCTGCCCGGCGATATCTTCCGCAAGGGCCAAGTTCTCAACAACACCTACGAGATCGAGGGCGTGCTGGGCCGCGGCGGCACCGGCGAGGTCTACCGCGCCCGCAACCAGATCACCGGGCGCGTCGTCGCGGTCAAGGCGCTGAACCGGGCCTTCTCCGCCAACGACGCCTATATCGAGCTGATGAAGCGCGAGGAGGAGATGCGCAGCATCACCTCCGACGCCGTGGTCCGCTACACCGACTGCAGCCGCAATGCCGAAGGCCACGTCTACCTCGTGATGGACTACGTCGACGGCTCGCCCCTGTCGGACTGGCTGGCGCGCGGCGACGCCGATCCGCGCGACCTGCTCATCGTCGCGCACCGCGTCGCCGAGGGGCTGATCGCGACCCATGCGCGCGGCATCGTCCATCGCGACCTCTCGCCCGACAACGTCGTGCTCCGGGCCGGTGATCCGGCCCAGGCCGTCATCATCGACTTCGGCATCGCCAAGGATGCCAACGAGGGCGCGCGCACGATCGTCGGCAACGACTTCGCCGGCAAGTACGAGTACGCCGCCCCCGAGCAGATGTACGGCCGCGCCGAGCAGCGCTCCGACCTCTACGCGCTCGGTGCCACGCTTCTCGCCACCTTCCGCGGCCGCGTGCCCGACCTCGGCCGCGCGCCCGGCGAGATCATCGCCCGCAAGCAGAAGCCGCTCGACACCGAAGGCGTGCCCGAACCGCTACGCGGCCTGATCGACGACCTCACCCAGCCGGACCCAGCCCGCCGCCCTCCGAGCGCCGCGAGCGTCGCGGCGGCGATCGAGAAGCTCCTGAAACCGCTCGCAGCACCCCCGGCCACAGTCCGACCGCGCGCCCGGCGCTGGCCCTGGGTCGCGCTGCTGCTCGCCGCCCTCCTCGCCGCCGGCTGGTACTTCGGCCGCGGCCTGCTCGACACCGGCTCATTGCCGGTCGCCAGCCCCTACGTGCTCGACGCCGAACGAAGTGCGGACGGCGCGGTCGCGCTGTCCGGGAACGCTCCGAGCAAGGCCGACCGCAGCGCGCTGCTCGACGCCTTCGCGGGCGCCGCCGGATCTGCCGCCCCGGCGTCCGCCCTCACCCTTGCCGCGGGCGCTCCCGTCG
>JBDHSS010000409.1:0-2954 GCA_039808205.1 Paracoccaceae bacterium
GCGAAGCCCGCGGCCCGGACCCTCACCAGCCGGATCGGCGCGCGGCCGCTGGCGCGGAGCGAACCCGCGGTCCCGCAATTGCCGGGCGACGGGAACATTCCCACCCCCGCCCCCTTCGGCTCTGCCGAGACGCGGGCGGCCGATCCCGCGCGCCTCCTCCCGCCGCCCGGGCGGGCGGGTGCGGATCTGCATTTCACCGTTGCCGCGCCGCGCCTGCCGCTGCGCGCCGGGCCGTCGGAGTTCTACCCCGAGCTTGGCACGCTGGCGCGCGGCGAGGCTCTCACCGCGTCGCGGCCGGAATACCGCGGCTGGCTCTGGGTGACGACGGGCGACCGGGCGCTTTCGGGCTATGTCGAGGCGGCGCTGGTACTTCCGGCCGGACCGTCCGGACCGGCCGCGGGCGCGGCGGGGCGCGGCGGGGTGCCGCAGGGCGACAAAAACCCTCAGGATTGACAGCGCCGGCCTCGCTGCGTAGACCGGGCGAGACAGCGAACAGGCCGCCGAATGATCATCTGCCATTGCCAGCGCATCAGCGACCGCGACCTTCATGCCGCGATCGACTGGATGCGCGCCTCCGACCCCGCCGTCGTCATCACGCCGGGCCGGGTCTACCGCGCGCTCGGCAAGTCGGCCGATTGCGGCGGCTGCATCCGTCTTTTCGTCCAGTCGATGCGCGGGAATCCGAACACCGCTGTTCCGGTTGAACTTCGCGGCCTCAGGGTGCAGGCTCGGGTCATTGGCACGAGAGTCGGAAAGGGAGAGACATGAAGGGCGACGCCAAGGTCATCGACTATCTCAATCGGGCGCTGAAGATGGAGTTGACTGCGGTGAGCCAGTACTGGCTGCACTATCGGCTCCAGGAGGACTGGGGCTACGGCAGGATGGCGAAGAAATCGCGCGAGGAAAGCATCGAGGAGATGCGCCACGCCGACAAGCTGATCGCCCGCATCATCTTCCTCGAAGGCCATCCGAATCTCCAGACGCTCGACCCGCTGCGCATCGGCGAGAACATCCGCGAGACGATGGAATGCGACCTCGCCGGCGAGATGGAGGCCGTGAAGGCCTATTCCGAGGCGCGGAAATACTGCAACCAGGTGGGCGACTACGTCTCCCAGCAACTGTTCGAGGAACTTCTGGCCGACGAGGAGGGCCATGTCGACTTCCTCGAGACCCAGATCGCGCTGCATGACCGGATCGGCGCCGAGAACTTCGGGCTCCTGAACGCCGAGCCGATGAACGAGGCCGAATAGCGCGGACCAGAAAGCGCGCAGCGTGGCGGGCAGGTCGATCCTCATCACCGGCTGCTCCTCGGGGATCGGCCATGACGCCGCCCACGGGCTGGCGCGCGCGGGCTGGCGCGTCTTCGCCACCTGCCGGAAGGAGGCGGACTGCGAGCGGCTGAGGGCGGAGGGGCTGGAAAGCTTCCGGCTCGACTACGCCGACGCGGAGACGATCGCCGCAGCGGTCGAGGAGGCCGTGTCGCGCACCGGCGGCACGCTCGACGCGCTTTTCAACAACGGCGCCCATGCCTGTCCCGGCGCGGTGGAGGATCTGCCCACCGGCGCGCTGCGGGAAATCTTCGAGGTGAACCTCTTCGGCCAGCACGAGCTGACCCGCCGGGTGATCCCGGTGATGCGCGCGCAGGGCCACGGCAGGATCGTCAACTGTTCCTCGGTCCTCGGCCTCGTGCCGCTGCGCTGGCGCGGCGCCTATGTGGCGACGAAATACGCGATGGAGGGGCTGACCGACGTGCTCCGGCTGGAGATGGCGGACACGCCGATCAAGGTGATCCTGATCGAGCCGGGGCCGGTCACCTCGCGGATCCGGCTGAACTCGATTCCGCATTTCGAGCGCTGGATCGACTGGCGGCGTTCGCCGCGGGCGGAGCAATACCGCGCCAGCCTGCTGAAGCGGCTTTACGAGCGCCGCGGGCCGGACCGGTTCGAACTGCCGCCCGCGGCGGTGACGGCCAAGCTTTTGCGCGCGCTGGAGGCTCCGAACCCCGCGCCGCGTCATTTCGTCACGATGCCTACGCACCTGATGAACCTCGCCCGCAGGGCCCTGCCGACCCGCGCGCTCGACTGGCTGATCGCGAGAGGGTGAGCGCTCGGCGCTGGCGCCGGGCCGCGCACGGCGCTAGAACGGACAAGACCGGAGGAGTTCCGAATGACGAACGACCCGCTTTTCCTGCTTGTGGCGCTGGCCTGCCTCGCGGTGCTGATCATCCTGATGATCGGCATCGGCGGTTTCGCCAGGGGCGGCGATTTCAACCGCAAGCACGCCAACCGGATCATGCGCTACCGGATCATCGGCCAGGCGCTGGCGGTGGCGCTGATCCTTGTCTTCGTGGCGCTGCGCGGGCGGGGCGGGCTCTGATGGTCGTGCTCAACCGCATCTACACGCGCACGGGCGACCGGGGAGAGACGGCACTCGTCGATGGCGCGCGGGTCGCGAAGGACTGCCCCCGCGTCGAAGCCTACGGCACGGTGGACGAGACGAATTCGACGATCGGCCTTGCCCGGCTTCATGCCGCGGGCGAGATGGATGCGGCCCTCGCCCGCATCCAGAACGACCTCTTCGACCTTGGCGCCGATCTCGGCCGGCCGGCGATGGAACGCGACGCCGAAGCCGGTTATCCGGTGCTGCGCGTGCTGGCCGCGCAGGTGACCCGCCTGGAATCCGAGATCGACGCGATGAACGCCGGACTGAAGTCGCTGCGCAGTTTCGTCCTTCCCGGCGGGTCGGCGCTGTCGGCGCATCTCCACCTCGCCCGCACCGTCTCGCGCCGGGCCGAACGGCGCGCCGTGGCACTTGCCGCCGCCGAGACGGTGAACCCCGAGGCGATCCGCTATCTCAACCGCCTGTCGGACTGGTTCTTCGTCGCCGCCCGCGTGGCCAACGAAGGCGGCCGGGCCGACGTGCTCTGGGTTCCGGGCGCGAACCGCTGAGGCGGA
>JBDHSS010000410.1:0-2953 GCA_039808205.1 Paracoccaceae bacterium
TCATGCCGGTCATGTTGGCGACCACCGCCTGCTCGAAGCTGACCTTGGTGCCGTCGGCGAAGGAGGTCACCATCGCGGGCTTCTGGCCCCATTTCTCGGCGAAGGCCTTCTGCGTCGTTGGCGTGCGGTAGGGATCCTGCAGTCCCTTGATGTTGCCGCAGAGGACGGGCCGGACGCCGAGGCCCTTGACGAAGCGCCAGAGGTTGCCCTCGACGCCGGGCTGGTCGCCGTCGACGTCGGTGAAGACGACGCCGGCCTTGTCGGCCTTGGCCTTCAGGAGCGGACCCAAGGTGCCGTCGAGCTCGGGGTTCATCAAGGCCACGTGCTTGCCGTGCT
The DNA here is from genome assembly GCA_039808205.1 of Paracoccaceae bacterium. GTDB lineage: Bacteria > Pseudomonadota > Alphaproteobacteria > Rhodobacterales > Rhodobacteraceae > Amaricoccus. Next base: position 337 of record JBDHSS010000410.1, read on the forward strand.
CGATCGCGGCGAGGACCGGGGCAATCGCCTCCTCGACGGCGCCGGTGACTTCCAGCAGCACGTCGACGTGCGGGCTCGTCGCCACCAGCATCGGATCCTCGGTGACCGCGGCGCGGCCGGCCTCGATGGCGCGGGCGAGGGCCGGGGCCGAGTCGCAGACGACCGCGTCGTCCTGGCCGGCCTCGGCATAGGCGCGGACCGCCTTCGCGGGCGTGCGGTTCGCCACGGCGACGACGCGCATCGCGCCCGCATGCACGGTGTTCACCTGCAGGAGCACGCCCGAGGCCATGAAGCCCGCGCCGATCATGCCGACGCGGATCGGCGGCTGGCCGGAGGCCTTGCGCTTGGCCAGCGCGGTGTCGACGAGGATCATGGGTTGCCTCCTTCCGGGGTGGTCGCCGGGGTCGCGGGCGCCGCCGCGGGGGTCGCGGTGGGGCCAAGCGCGGGCAGGGTGTCGCCCAGGTGGTCGCCGAGCCGCAGCGCCAGCTGCACGATGGTGTAGGTCGGGTTCACGAAGCCCGAGGAGGCGAATACGCTCGAGCCCCCGATGTAGAGGTTCGAGATCCCGTGCACGCGGCAGTCGGCGTCGACGACGCCCGCCTTCGGGTCGGTCGCCATGCGGGTGCCGCACATGTGGTGCCAGGAGCTCATGCTCTCGGTGCCGGAGGAGGCGACCTCGATCGGGGTGTCGGTGAGCACCCAGTCGTAGATCTTCATCCGGGCGATGTCCTCCTCGGCGAGCCAGCCGGCGAAGGCCTTGATCGTCTCGCGGATCGAGGCGTTGTCGACCGGCAGCACCTGCCAGTCGAGCTTCACCCGGCGCATGCCGAAGGCGTCCACCTCCTCCGACAGCAGGACCCGGCTGTCGCGGTTGAGCGCGGCCTGGGCGTTGAACACCACCTTGCCGAAGGGCCAGCGGTCGGGGTCGCGGCTATGCCACCAGTCCTCGACGCCGCCGCCGAGGCCGCAGGTGAGCGCGTCGCCGAGCACGGCCTGCGTCAGCCGGTCGGCGTAGGGCACCGAGCACTGCAGGCTGCGGGCGAGCTCCTTGCCGAAGGGCAGGGGCTTGCGGTGCAGGGTGTTGATGCGGACGTTGATCGGCATCGAGCCGAGCTCGGCCATCAGCGCCTCGGTCGGCTCGAAGAACTGCACCTCGGCCGGGGGCGGGGCGGTGAAGATCACCTCGCCGAGCGGCGGCGGCGTGCCCGGGTGGTCGCTGTAGTAGCGCCCGACGAGGTCGTTCTGGTTGCCGATGCCCGCGGGGATCTGGCGGGTGAAGTTCAGGAGCAGCCGCGGGTTCTCGATGCCGCCGCAGCAGAGCGCGTAGGCGCGCGCCCGGACGGTGAAGCCCGGGTCGTCCTTGGCGTAGCTCCTGAAGTGCGCGCCGGTCACGGTGCCGAGCGCGTCGTCGAGGGTGAGATCCACGAGATTCGCGTTCAGGCAGAGCGAGATGCGCTCGCTCGCGGTCAGCTCGTCGAGGTACTTCTCGCCGAAGCGGGTCGGGGCGCTGCGGAAGTAGTGGATGCGGCGGAAGCCCGCGCCGGGCTCGGTCTCCGGGGTCGGGTCGCCGTCGTCGATCGGCACGAGATCGAGGATCTCGTGCACCGCGTCGGTGTAGGGGTCGAGCTCGGCCCGCCCGATCGGCCAGGCGGCGTCGGGGTTCGCGGCCCTGGCCTGGAAGTCCGGGGCGTCGAAGGCGCGGCAGAGGCCGTTCCAGTGGTTCGAGTTGCCGCCGAGGTAGCGCAGCCGCGCCACGTCGAGGTCGGGATAGAGGATGCCGACGCTCTCGCCCCGGGTGACGTCCTGGGACGCCTCGGACCACTCGAGCCCGCCTGCCTCCATGAGCGCCACGTCGAGGCCGCGGGCGGCGAGCTTGCGGGCCAGCGTGGTGCCGGCCGGGCCGGTGCCGATGACGCAGACGTCGAAGCCGCGGTCGAAGGCGGCGCGGTCGGTGGCGGCGTCAAAGCGCATGGGGCCGCTCCCGTCGCGCGAGGGGGGCCGCCCGGAACGGAGGGGGGAGCGGGCGGGAGGAAGGGCGGCGTGCGGGAACTGGCATTCGACCTCGCATGGCACTCGTCAAGGAGATGGGATCCGCCGGCCAGCCTTGCCGGGGCCGGACCGGCGGGTCAATCGCGAACGGCCCGCCTGCGACGCAGGTGCGGCAAGGGAGAACGTCGCCCGGGCCAGCCCGGGCGACATCGGCCCGCCGGGCCTCAGACCGCGGCCGGCGCCTGCCAGCGCAGCCGCTCGTCGATCTGGCCGGTGTCGCGCAGGTGCTTCAGCTCGCGCAGGCGCGTGTAGGGCGCCGCCTCGAACATCTCGCGGGTGAGCCCGATGCGGTCGAAGGTGGCCTTGAGCTGCCGCGCGCCGCGCTCGGCGGTCCAGGAGGTCTTGAAGTGCGGCATCCGCTCGCGGATCTTCGCGAAGGAAACCCGGTAGCTGCGGGTGTCGCCACCCGAGGCGCCGATCGTCAGCTCGCAGCCCGGGAAGGTCTTCGCGACGATCTCGGCGATCTCGCGCACCCGGTAGTTCTCGCCGTCGGCGCCGACGTTGAAGCTCTCGCCCGAGACCGCCTCGCGGTCGGCGACGAGCGCGCAGAGCATCGCCTCGCAGATGT
>JBDHSS010000411.1:0-2945 GCA_039808205.1 Paracoccaceae bacterium
ATGTAGACGATGCCGCGCTGCGCCCGCTCGACGTTGTATTCCGCCGACTGCAAGAGCTTCAGGATGATGTTCTCGACGTCCTCGCCGACATAGCCCGCCTCGGTCAGTGTGGTGGCGTCCGCCATGGTGAACGGCACGTCGAGGATGCGGGCGAGCGTCTGCGCGAGCAGCGTCTTGCCGCAGCCGGTCGGGCCGATCAGCATGATGTTCGACTTCTGCAGCTCGACGTCGGTGTTCTTCGTCGCGTGGTTCAGCCGCTTGTAGTGGTTGTGGACCGCGACCGAGAGGACGCGCTTCGCCACCTGCTGGCCGATCACGTAGTCGTCGAGCACCTTGCAGATCTCGTGCGGCGTCGGCACGCCGTCCGACGACTTGACCAGATTGCTCTTGGTCTCCTCGCGGATGATGTCCATGCAGAGCTCGACGCACTCGTCGCAGATGAACACCGTCGGCCCCGCGATGAGCTTGCGGACCTCATGCTGGCTCTTGCCGCAAAACGAGCAATAGAGGGTGTTCTTCGCGTCGCCGCCGCCCGATTTGCTCATCATTCGCCTCCGGCTTCCGCCAAGCTGTCCTGCGTCATCAACCCGGCCCGCCCGTGGGCCGGGGCGGCATTCCCCCATAGGAGCATGCCTGTGTCCGGAATTACAAGGGCAAAGGCTTGGTTCCGGCCCGGGGGTTCCTTCACGCGGTCGGCACCGGAATGTCGCGCCGCTCGACGATCTGGTCGATGTGGCCCCAGTCCTTCGCCTCCTCGGGCGTCATGTAGCGATCGCGCTCGAGCGCCGCCTCGACCACCTCGATCGGCTGGCCCGAGTGCTTGGAATAGATCTCGTTCAGCCGCTTCTTGATCTTCAGCGTCTGCTCGGCGTGGATCATGATGTCGGTCGCCTGGCCCTGATAGCCGCCCGACGGCTGGTGCACCATGATCGAGGCGTTCGGCAGCGAGTAGCGCATGCCCTTCTCGCCGGAGATGAGCAGAAGCGACGCCGCCGAGGCCGCGAGGCCGACGCAGATCGTCGACACCGGCGGGCGGATGTACTGCATGGTGTCGTACATCGAGAGCCCGGCGGTCACGACGCCGCCCGGGCTGTTGATGTACATCGAGATTTCCTTCTTCGGGTTCTCGGCCTCGAGAAACAGCAGCTGTGCGACGATCAGGGTCGACATGCCGTCGTGGATCGGGCCGGAGACGAAGATGATCCGCTCCTTGAGCAGCCGGGAGAAGATGTCGTAGGCCCGCTCGCCGCGCGCGGTCTGCTCGACCACCATCGGCACGAGGTTCATGTAGGTCTCTACCGGGTCTTTCATGGCTCTGCCTTCCTGTTCCCGACGCCCTCGCAATGCGCGCCCTGGTTGCCGAGAGCAATAGTGGTCCGGTCGGGGCTCCGCAAGGGTCACCCGGCCGGAAGGACAGGGTGCAGGCTCCTGGCATTCCTGGGGGGCGTTAACGTTTCGTTCGCGTTTCGGTGCGAGGCTGCCGCCGACCGCCGCGGGCTTGCCGCGGCGGGCAGCCAATCGGACTGCGATGATCGACCTGGACCCGCTCGCCCACCGCTTTTACCTCGCCGAGGTCGAGCGCCGCGCGCGCCGGCGCGGCATCGGCGCCCGTCGCGGGCGCCTGCGCCGGCTGGTGGCGCTGGCCTTGAGCCGGCTCCGGGCGGCCTGAGCCGCCCGTCCGATCAAGCCTCGGCCGGGGTCTCGGGGGCGGCAGTAGCCGTCGGCTGCTCGTCGAGCGCCTCGATCGCCTTCTGCAGATCGTCCTTGGTCGTCGGCTTGTCGGTGATCTGCGCGCGCTCGAAGATGTAGTCGACCACCTTCTCCTCGAACAGCGGTGCGCGGATCTGCTGTAACGCCTGCGGGTTCTTCTGCACGAACTCGAGGAACTGCCGCTCCTGGCCGCGATACTGCCGCGCCTGCTCGAAGATCGCCCGCTGCATCTCCGCGTCGGCGACGGTGATGTCGTTGGCGTTGCCGATCTCGGCCAGCAGCAGCCCGAGCCGCACCCGCCGCTCGGCGAGCTTGCGGTGCTCGGGCGTCGGCTCGATCTCGGGGTGGTCGTGGCCGTGGTGGTCGTGGTGCTCCTCGTGCCAGAGCTGGTGGGCGATCTGCTTCGCCTCCACGTCGACGAGCGTCGGCGGCAGCTCGAAGCTCACCCGCTCGTCGAGCGCGTCCATCAGCTGGCGCTTCATCACCTGCCGCGCGGCCTGCGCGTACTCCTCGGCGAGGCGCGAGCGGATCTGCTCCCTCAGTGCATCGAGCGATTCCATGCCGAAGCGCTCGGCCAGCGCGTTGTCGATCTCCGCCGCTTTCGGCGCCTTCACCGCCTTCACCGTCACCGCGAAGGAGGCGTCCTTGCCGGCGAGGTTCGGCGCGCCGTAATCGGCCGGGAAGCTCACCGTGACCACGGGCGTGTCGCCGACGCGGGTGCCGACGAGCTGCGGCTCGAAGCCGGGGATGAAGGCGCCCGAGCCGAGCACGAGCGGGAAGTCCTCCGCCGAGCCGCCCTCGAACTCCACGCCGTCGACCGAGCCGCGGAAGTCGATCACCACCTGGTCGCCATCCTCCGCGGCGGCGGCTTCCTCGCGATCGACGAAGCTGCGGGCGGAAGCGGCGAGGTTCGCCAGCGCGTCGTCCACCGCCGCGTCGTCGACCTCGACGGTGAAGCGCTCGATGCCGATCTCGCCGAGGGCGACCTCGGGCACCTTCGGCAGCGCCTCGTAGGTCATCGTCACCTCGACGTCCTGGCCCTCCTGCCAGTTCTCGCTGGTGACCTTGACCTCGGGCTGCAGCGCCGGGCGATCGCCGGACGCCTCGAAGTGGTTGCGCATGGCCTGGTCGATGGTCTCCTGCATCGCCTCGCCGAGCACCGACTTGCCGAACATCTTCTTCATCAGCGCGGCCGGGGCCTTGCCCTTGCGGAAGCCCTTCATCTGGAAGTCCTT
>JBDHSS010000412.1:0-2942 GCA_039808205.1 Paracoccaceae bacterium
GCGAGAAGGGCTTGGCGATGAGCGGCCCGAGCTCGGCGGGCGTCAAGAGCGCCGAGACCGGCACCGGCACGGCGCCGAGCGCATTCGCCGCGAAGAAGACGATCGGGAAGTCGGCGCTGTTGCCGAGCCGGAGCAGCAGCCGGTCGCCGGGGCCGAGCCCGAGCCGGCGGAGCCCGCCCGCGGTGCGGCGCACCAGCTCGGCAAGCTCGCCGTGGCGCCAGCGCGCGGCGACCCGGCCGGGCTCCGCCAGCACCTCGAGCGCCACGCGCTCGGGATGCGTCGCGGCCGGCGCGAAGGTGTGCGCGGCCATGTTGAACGGGGCGGGGCAGGGCGCGAAGGCGCCGTCGTCGACGAGGCTCGGCGCGTTGGTCATCCGTCGCTCAGAGTCCCGCGGCGCTGAGCTCGGCGGCGATCCGGTGGAACAGCTGCGGATCGGCGAAGCACTCGGGCGCCCCCCAGCGCTCGGCGCGGAACTGCGGCTCGAGCGTCAGCAGCCGCTCGGCCCAGAGCCGCGCCTCGCCGAGCGCGCCGGCGCGCACCGCGACGACGACGCGGCAGAGGTGCGCGCGCACGCTCTGCGGATCCATGGCGAGCGCCGCCTCGACGTGGCGGCGGCTGTCGGGATGGTCCTGGCAGAGATAGGCGAAGGCGAGATTGGTCTGGATCCAGTTGGGCGGGTGCCGGGTCAGCGACAGCGCGTGCTCGTAGTAGCGGATCTCCTCGGCCAGCTTGCCGCTGTAGCCGAGCAGGCCGCCGTAGTAGGCGAGAAGCTCCGGGCTCTCCGGCGCGTCCTTCATCACCTCTTCCATCAGCGCGCAGGCGCGGTCGTGGTTGCCGCGCACGCTCTCGACGAAGGCGGCAAGCGCGCGGCCGAAGTAGTCGCGCGGCTGGCGCCGGGCGACCTCGGCCACGAGCCGCACCGCCTCGGCGAGCGACTCCTCGGCGCGCGCGCTCCAGCCGAGCCGGAGCTCGTCGACGAGGCAGAAGCCGAGCGAGATCATCGCCGGGGTGAACTCGGGGTCTGCGTCGAGCACCGCGCGATAGGTCAGGATCGCCCGACGCGTCGAATCCCGCCGCGCCTCGGTCTCGAGCGCGCGCCCCTTCTGGTAGAGCTCCCACGCCTCGATCGAGGTGGTCACGTCGCACCAGATCCGCGCCCACTCGCCGTCGCTGATCTCGATCTGCGCCGCCTCGACCACCTTGCGCGAGATCGCCTCCTGCGCGTCGAAGCTCGCCTCGTTGGGGTAGTCGAAGCGCTGCGACCAGATGCACTGGTCGGTGTCGAGCGCGACGAGGCGGGCGGTGATGCGCAGGCGATCGCCGTTGCGCACCTCGCCCGACAGCTCGTAGGTGCGGCGGCGGTCGTGCTCGCCCTCGTGCCGGCGCACGACGAAGGCGCCCGACAGCGAGCCGAGCACGGTCAGGAGCTCGGCGGTCAGCCCGCCGGCAAAGACCACCGCCCGCTCGCTCGAGCCGATCGGCTGGAAGTCGCGGACGACGAGATAGGGCTTGTGCGCCGCACCCGGCGGCTCGAGCGGCAGGAGCGCCGCGGGCGGCGCGCCGCCGAGGGCGGCGAGCGGCGTGATCCCCGCGGTCGGCGGCCGCAGGAGCGGCCGCGCCCGCAGCGGCGGATCGAGCCCCTCGGGGGCGTCGAAGCGCGAGCGCTCGGTGCGCAACCAGTCCTCGAACTCCGGGTCGCGCACGTCGAGGCCCTCGAGCAGATCCTCGCCCTGGGCGAGCATGCTCGGGTCGTCGAGGTCGAGGTGGACCGAGGTTCGGTCGAGCTTCAGCTGGTCGCGGTCGGCGTGCAGGATGTCGATCCCGGCCGCATGGAAGGTGCGGCGGATCGCGCTCAGCTCCTGGCGCAGGCTGGCGGCGCCCTGCTCCTGCGGGCGCTCGCTCCAGAGCTTGTCCTGCAGCCAGCGGCGGCTGCGCGTCCAGTTCGGTGACAGCGCGAGCAGCGCCAGGAGCGCCTTGGCGCGCTTGCCCTTGGGGGTCACGTCGGTGCCGTCCGCCCGCTCGACGGCGAACGGCCCGAGCAGACGCATCAGGACCCGCCCGTCGACCATGTCGAAGCGGTTGTGGCCGGGAAATTCCGAAGGGCTACTTGGCGCACCCATAAAGCACCACCTGCGACATTGCCTCCTTCGCCCACTCGTCGTCGGTGTGCGGCTTGGTGTCGAGATCGGGGATCACGATGTGATACACCCGTCCCTTGCCGCTCCGCTTCGGGCGATCGTAGTGGAAGCGGAAGCTGTGGCGGTTGCTGCCGCGCATCAGCTTGACGATCTCCTCCTCGATCGAGGTGTCCGGCGTCTCGTAGCCGCTCGCGCGGTAGGCGTTCGCGGCGTCGAAGATCAGCTTGCCCAACTGCTTGCGGAAGCGGTTGTGCTTCAATTTGAAACGCGCCATGGCAATAGCCTCGATTGAGCCTTCGGTCTAAAGTGCTTGCCTCGCGCCGACTGGAACGTCAGGCGCCTGAATGAGGACCGGAATGGAACTTCACGCAGGGTACCGCACCGCCCCTCAAGCGCTGAGCATGCCACCCGGCTTTCCATTCCATATATCCCTCTGTGCGGTAACTACCAGAAACGGCTGCGAACCACCAGATAATTTGCTTTCGCAGCGCATTGCCGTGGGCCGCGGGCGCACGCAACGGGAGGCGGATCTCCTCGCGGTTGCAGAAGCGGCGGAGCGCTATTCCATCCAGTATTCTTCCGACCTGCCGGACCGGATGGATCCGGTCGCGACGCTCGGCGGTCCGCCGGAGCCTTCGCCGCTCCTTGACCTGACGCTCGGCGCGCCGGGCCGGCGCAACGGTTCCGCGGGCGCTGCGGCCGGGCGCGACCCGGAGCACGCGGCGGCACGCGCCGCGCTCGAGACGCTCGAGCATCTGCACCTCGACCGGCTGCGGTCAGGCGCGGGCGAGCTGGCGGCGGTCG